>JAQUZU010000018.1:0-9343 GCA_028691175.1 Candidatus Kapaibacterium sp.
ATGTTGGATTTCCAGTCCCAGATTTCCAATTCGCCGGCGGAGTTTGGGACGACGAAGTCCAAAATTGCACTCAGATAGTCGCGGTCGAGGGTATAGTAAAGTTCTACTTCGGTTTTCGCGAGTGGAATGTACTGCATGTTGCGCCGTACAAAGTCTGAATTTGCAGTTGCAAGTGCAATATTTATCAATCTGTTACGCGTTTGCGGAGTGTTGGTTTTCTTGTCGCCGAGCATGCGGAGAGCTTTATCGACAACGCTCTCGAGAGAGGCCGTTTCGATCTTTTCGCCTATAATCCAAGATTGGATTTTCTCGAATACGTAGTGAATTATCGTGCCGAATTGAGAACCGCTAAGTCCGTTATTTTCAAATGTGTTCGGACGTGGACTTGAGATGATTTTCGACTCTTCGTCGGGTGAATTTCCGATGCCGAGAATGTGCCCGCCGACGTACAGGTTGTGGTCTTCATTGTCCTGAATGTATTTCATAATGCGAGAAGCGGAGACGTAGTCGCCATAGATGCCGGAGTAAAGTTCGTCATTAAACAGGGCATAGGCGGATTTGGGCTTTTCGTCCGAGGAAATACGTGAAGTAATCTCTTTTAACTTGTTGATAACACTGATGTTTAGCCTATACTCGTCGAACACTTTACGCGACTCCTCCGAGTCGCTCGGGAGGAACATCACGTCTAATTTTGCGTTTGTGTGTATCTCATTTTCCTGCTTGATGGTGTCCGTATCGAAATCTAGAATGTCCAGAATCTTTCCGCAGATGCTTTTGTTAAATGCACTTGAATCGGGTGAACATATTATCGCGAGTGAATCAATTGCACGCGTAAGTGCTACATAAATATTGCGGTTACGCTCGGAGCTATCCAATTCTTCCTCCAATAATTTCGAAGTATCAAAGTAACTCGACGAGATTCCTTTAAAGCTTTGGGTGTTGTTGCCCGGAGTTTGGTTGGCGAGAAATTTGAAGACCTGACCGAAGAGCGGATTTCGATATTCTTCAGGTTCCTTCTTATATCCGGAGGAAATGCTAAACAGTATAACATGCTTATATTCCAAGCCTTTAGACTTATGCACCGTAGAAAGCGTTACGGCGTTGCCGACGTCTTCGGGGACTGCCTGCGACTCGGCGTCCTTGTGTGTGGTGATGAAGTCTATGTATGCGCAGTAGTCGGTAAGTGACTTGAAATGTCTGTTTAGGTAAGTCTGCGTAAGTTCTATAAACTTATCGACGTTAGCACGGATTTGCAATTGCATTTCGGGCGATTGCAAGTGCGAAAACCACGCGGTTTCGGAGATGAGCATGCCGATGAGTGTAGTTATCGGCAGGGCGTCGCGTTTTGAGCGGAGGCGGCTGAGTAACTCGTGTGCCGTGGCGGCGCGTTTGCGCAATTCGTCTTGGAGATTGGGGTTGTCGGCGCTGATTTTCAGGCGTTCAAAGTAGGCATGTACACCCGGAATGTCGCATAAAATCAAGCTTAAATCGCGATTCGAGAAGTTAAAGAGACCTGAGCGCAGGAGCGTTGCCAGCGAGAAATTATCTGTTGGATCGAGCAGAAATTTCAGAAAAGCTGTGAGGACGCAGATTTCGGGCGTGCTGAAATAATTGCCACCGGAGGTATTCACGAACGGGATGCCCATTTCGGTGAGTTTGCCGGCGAGTTCTTTCAGGGGCTTGTTCTTCGTGGCGAGAATTCCGAAGTCGCTGTAGTTGGCTTCACCTTTACTAACTAAATCCTGTATGTAATTGCAAATTAAGGTAGTTTCGTCGGTCGCAGTATCTGCGTTTAGGACTACGGGGTTGTCTTTGGATTTTTTATCGGGATTGTAGACTACCAAAAATTTGATGGCTGCATCGGAGCGTGGCGCGGAGCCGATGTCGGCGGCGTGCTCGAGAGGCTTTGCATATACAAGGGGTTCGTATTTGATTCTCGCGTTAAATTTGCTGAACTGCTTGTCGTTTTTGAAGAGCGGAGTGCAGATTTTATTTACGAAGGCGGTGAGCTCGGGCTTCAGGCGAAAGGTCGCGGTCAGGCTCAGGTTGCCGGCGGTGGAGCCGTTTGCGGCGTCGATGTCTTTGCGTATTTGGTTGAAAATCTTCACATCGGCGTTGCGGAAGCGATAAATGCTCTGCTTGGGGTCGCCTACGATGAAAAGATTATTCGAGGAGCCGGAGGCAGTGGGGTCGAGGGCGGCGACGATTTTGCTGATTATCTCGTACTGGATATTGTCGGTGTCCTGAAATTCATCAACCATGATATACTTGAAATTATGCTGTAGAGTGCGTCTAACCTGTGTATTTTCCAATAACTTATTGGTTTCGGTTAACAAGTCGTCGTAGTCGAGGGTGCGCATTTTTCGGAGACGTTCGCAGTATTCTTTGATGCAATAGCCGCCGAGTTTATAGATGATTTTTGCGTATTCAAAGGCTTGGGAATCGTTTCCGGTTTTGTTGATAATTTCGTGTAAGTTCTTGATAGATTTATAACTTGTTGCCATCAAGCCGATAGCGCTTTCGTTACCCTTGAAAAGTTCTCTGAAGTGAGTTTTTTGTTTTTCCGGTTCGCCTGACTTGATGAAGAGTCCTTCCGAGCCGGCGAAAAGATCCGAGAGGTCTTTTGCTAGAGTTTTTGGTGTGGGCGGCGTCGCATTCAGGGTCTTAACGGTGTCGATAAAGTTTAAGACTTTTGAGTGTGCGTCCTCGGCAGATAAGGAATTAAGTATTCTGAATAAATCTTTTAACGCATTGGAAAATATGACACATAGGTACTCGTCTCGTGCAGTATTCAGGGCAGTGGTATCGGGTGCATCGTATAGTTCGCGGTAGTTCGAATAATTGAGCCGATCTTGAAGCCACGAGAGGATAAAACTCTCGGGTTTCGCACTTTCCTGAAAGGCGAGGTAGAGTTTGCGGAGCGTTTCCGGCGAGATGTCGGGAAGTTCGCCATCGGAGGCGAGTTCGACGATGTGCGAGACAATCTCGGCGTGCATAATGTCCTGATCGGCACCGGCGATAATTTTAAAGTTAATCGGGACGCGTGCTTCGCATGGGAACATCGCCAGCAGGTTTGCGCAGAAACCGTGGATAGTCGAGATGCGGACGCTGAAAATATACTCGCGGAGGCGCGACCAGTGCGTCAAAAGTGAGACGTTTAGAGGCTTGACGGCGTAGATTTCGTCCATTCGCTCGGTGATGGCTTTAGCGAGTTTCTCGCGGATTTGCCCGGTGGCGAGCTCGGTGAAAGTGATTGCGACGATGTTGTCCGGTTTGATCGCAGGGTTTTCGAGGATTTTCATCATTCGCCCGATGAGAACATGAGTTTTCCCGCTACCCGCGTTTGCGGAGAGCGAAATGTGCCGGTCTAACGATTTCGCTTCTGCCTGTTCGCCTGTGTCTTTAAATGCCATTTTTTTCTCCCTTTATTAGCACGCAAATTACACAAAAATATATTATTTTACAAGTAAATGCAATATTATTTTATGGCGGGCGTCTTCAAATCCCAAAGGTGGTGAGCCTTTGCCTAACTTGGGGATGAAACGGATTCGACAGGGTAGGGATGTTTGAATGTTGTATGCCGTGCTCAATCGGTGGTTGCACGTAAATTCAACCGGTAAACAAATAAATGCAAATAATAACAACACAGCATATGATTATGCTATGGCTGCGTAAATAAACACGCAACCTCATCTCGTGTGTGGCTCTCTTGTCGGCTGCGCCCGGGGTGTAACCCTTAGACAAGATAGTCGGAATTTGTGCCACAGGGAAACCGGCGAAACTTTACTGCGGCTCGACTCGAAAGACCTGTCGTTTGGTCAGCTTCGAGGCTAAAATTAAAAAACGACTAAGCATATAGTAACTTCACGCGAAGCACTTTGGACGCGGGTTCGACTCCCGCCATCTCCACAAAAGCCGGCAAGAAATTGTCGGTTTTTTTTTGTTTTTATGCAACATAATTTCAAGTTATACGTTTTTTAGGGTGTGAAAAATAGAATTACACATATTGCAAGCGTCGTGATGGCGATTATCTTTACGGTTTGTGCCGTGGGAATCGACGTCGTACAACATATATGCACAAAACATCATACATCAAATGTAGCGTTATTTGTGAAACCGGAGTGCGTACATGCCCATGCGAATGAGGCTTCGGCGTGTCATAATGACCAAAAGCCATACACGCAGGAATTCACAGATTACTGTTGCGTTGAGCATTGTGTGAAAGTGGCTATTAATGACGCGTTTGCGGGGAAAACGATTGTTCCGCAGATCCATATCGACACGCTTTTGTACCGTGTGCCGGTGCTTGAATATCATGACTACAATATAGATGTGAAAATTCGTCATCTCGCCAAAGAGCGCGAGAGCGACCCTCCGAATATACGTGCGATGAAAATCACGCGTTTCCTCGCGATGCGGGATGAAGAACCCGACCCAATGATTAATTGATTATCCCTTTAAAATGTGATTTTGCAGGGGCGGCGTCATTGCGGGCTTGAACCGCAATCCCCAAAGGGGTGTGACAGCCGTGACAGCAAAAAACATATTGCTCCGACAGGATATGAAATCCGGTGTCACAGCTGTCACGATTTTTTCCCACGAGGGTGTGACAGCCGTGACAGCAAAAAACATACTGCTCCGACAGGATATGAAATCCGCTGTCACAGCTGTCACAATTTACCCGAAAAGGCAGAAAACACCGGGGCAGATATAATTTAAAAATTCACTTATTTTTGAAAATTAATCATTAATCATTATGAAAAATATATTTATTGCGATAATTGTTTTGCTGGCAGGCATGGCGGAGGAGAGTTTCGCCGCAGACTTGCGCGGCAAGGTCTTTGGCTACGATATTAACGGAAAAAAGACCGAACTTATGGGCGCGGTGGTGCGCTGGAAAGATTCGAAAATTGGCGCGAAAAGCGCGAAAAACGGGGAGTTTAGGATTGCACGCGACAAGAAGCACGATGTGCTGATGATTACGTTTGCGGGCTATGTTCCGTTTGAGGAGGAGATTCACAGCGATGATTACATCGAAGTCCAAATGGAAATCAACCAAACGCAGACCGTCGAGGTTGTTGGACGGCAATCAGCAATCATTATGCGCGAATCTGCGATAAATACTCAAGAAATTACCTTGACCGGTTTACGCAAAGCGGCTTGCTGCAATCTCGCGGAGAGTTTTGTGGCAAACCCGTCGGTCGATGTGAATTATTCGGACGCGGTTACCGGGGCGAAGCAGATCGAATTGCTCGGACTCGAGGGTACATATACTCAAATTATGACCAACAATATCCCGAACTTGCGCGGGCTCGGAGCTACTTATGGCTTGAACTACGTACCGGGACAATGGATGGAGGCAATTCAGATTTCGAAAGGTGCCGCATCTGTTACAGGAGGATTTGAATCAATCACCGGACAGATTAACGTTGATTATAAACGCCCGACTCAAAACAGACCACTTTTTATCAATCTATATGGATCGACGGACGAAAGAGTTGAAGGAGACGTAACTGCATCAATTCCTATTTCTGAAGGATTTGCCACAAATATATTCGTACACGCTAATTATAACAACAAAGAAATCGACGATAATGATGATTCATTTATGGATGAACCTCTCGAAAAACAATTCGCGTTCTTGAATGCCTGGGAATATGAAGGAAACGGTATTCACACCGAACATACGTTTAAAGCATTAAACGAAACTCGGCAAGCAGGGCAACTCGGGCACTTCTCAAATGATGATAACTCAAAATACGGCATTCAGATCAAAACCGAGCGCTACGAATTATTCGGAAAAGCAGGATACGTATTGCCGACCGAAGCTTATAACAGTTTGGCTGTGATGTATTCTGTATCTGCTCATAATCAAAATTCATTCTTCGGGAATAACAAATATCATGGTAATCAAAAATCTGCTTTTGCAAAAGTACTTTATGAAACTCGCTGGGGAGTGAAAGAACATCAGCATGACGATTCATGTGAACATGAGCATAATCACGAAGCCGAAGTAGCGGAAGAACACGAACATAATCACGAAGCCGAAGTAGCGGAAGAACATGAGCATAATCACGAAGCCGAAGTAGCAGAAGAACACGAGCATAATCATGAAGGCGAAGAAGAGAATGAACATGCCGGACACGGCGAAGAAAATACAAATATTCACAGCCTAAGTATTGGAGGAAGTTTCAACTTTGATCAATTTGACGAAACATACAGACATCGCATAAACGGAACTCAGTCTTTCGCCGATACTTTGATCAATAAAATTGAACGTATGCCGGGTCTCTTCGCTGAGTATACTTACTCCGGAATAGAGAATATGGCAATTATTGGCGGCTTAAGAATGGATTTCCATAATATTTACGGAAACTTCTTTACTCCGCGTTTACACGTGAAATATGCTCCGAGCGAAGAATTTTCTATGCGCGTAAGCGCCGGAAAAGGTTACCATATAAACAATATTTTCGCGGAGAATTCTGCTATAATGGCAAGTTCCCGTACGATAAAAGTAGAAGGCGATCTTGACCCGGAAGAAGCTTGGAATTATGGTATCAACTTAACATATATCTTCAATATGTTTGATACAAAATTTACCATGAATGCAGATTACTATCGTACTGAATTTATCAATCAGGTAATTGTCGATATGGAACGTTCTTCAAATGCAGTTTATTTCTATAATCTCGATGGCGATTCATATTCTAACAGCTACCAGGTTGATTTATCGTTCGCTCCGATTGAAAGTTTCGATATCATGCTTGCCTATAGATATAACGACGTAAAAATGACTTACGACGGCAAATTAATCGAAAAACCATTGCAAAGTCGCTACAAAGCCTTTGTAAACCTGGCTTATGCATTTGAACCTTGGGAAATGAAATTCGATTTCACAACAGTGCTTAATGGCGGCGGTTCTTTGCCGAATACTGATAATTACCCGGAGCAATATCGCTTGGGTAGCAATTTCCATTCATTTGTTACGATGCAGGCTCAAATCACGAAAACCATTGGCGATTTTGATATTTACGTCGGTGGCGAAAATCTTACAAACTATAAGCAGGATATGCCGATACTCGGTGCGGAAGCTCCTTTCGGCGACTTCTTCGATACTTCGATTGTGTATGCTCCTATAATGGGCAGAAAATTCTATGCAGGTATCAGATGGAATGTCCTGTAAAGGAAACCCACAGCGTAAGCTTTTAGGATTGGGGATTGCGGGCTCGACCTGCAATCCCCTTTTTTTGAAACCGCGTCATTGCGGGCTTTTAGGAGTGGCGTCATTGCGGGCTCGACCTGCAATCCCCCAAAAGGGTACGAACGTGGGCGTCATTGCGGGCTTGACCCGCAATCCCCCAAAGGGTACGAACGTGGGCGTCATTGCGGGCTTGACCCGCAATCCCCCAAAAGGTGTGACAGCCGTGACAGCGGATTTCATATTCTCCCGGGGCAGTATGTTTTTTGCTGTCACAGCTGTCACATCGTGGCGTCTCCCTTTAATCGAACCGGCGGACGCAGGAAAAAAACACACTGCAGGCACCGTTTTTCTCTAAAATCACTCATTCTATATAATAAACTATTTCGCAAATCGTTTTTACTTTTATTTTGTAATTTCGGATAAAATATATGAAAAATAAAGTTACCCTTTTGGCGGCATTGGCTCTTGCTTCGCTGCCACTCTCCGCAGGCGAACTGCATAATTTCAGCAAACTCCGCGTCGAAGCGCGGAGCGACTTCGACTACATGAACCGCTCGTATGATAACGATAACAACCGCGTCTCAGTCCCCGGCGATTCAAGCGAGTACGGCTTTAACGGCAAGTATTTCAACCTGCACGTCGCGGGCGAATTCGCAGAGAAGTTCTCGTACTATTTCCGCCAGCGCGTTATCGCGAAGCCCGGCGCAGTCTCATTTTTCGATAACACCGACTTCCTCTGGCTACAGTACCAAATGAACGAAAACTGGGCTGTTCGTGCGGGCAAAGATTTCCTGCGCATCGGCGGTTATGAGTATGACGCCGCTCCGATTGACGAGTATTTCGTTACTAATTTCTGGCAAAATATTGCATGTTTTCAGCTCAACGCAACCCTGATTTACACCTCCACAGACCGCCGAAACGAGGCAGGTTTGCAGGTCTCGAACTCGCCATACGTCTACTATGCCGGTAGCGGCGACGAATGGAAGCGCGGGCTACTCGGCTACGGCCTCTACTGGAACATGAGCTATGAACACTTCAAAACCCTCTGGTCGGTGAATATGTTCGAACGCGAGCGCGGCGACTATGTCGGCTACATCGCCCTCGGCAATAAATTCGAGTTCTGCGGCGCAAGCCTCTACGTCGATTATCTCAATCGCGTAGTAAATACCGATAAATTTTTCGCCGATTTCTCTTTTGTGAGCCGCCTCGATGTTCCGGTCGGCAACGCAAATATTTTCCTCAAGGGCGGAATCGAGCAAAATCTTGCTGAAAAAGTGGATTTTGCAACAATCTCGGAGCGCGATATCACGCTTACTCCCGGCACGAAGTACCAATTCTACGGCTTGGGCGTAGAGTATCGTCCCGAAGCCTGCAAGGACGTGCGCCTGCACGCGTTCGCTGCGAATGCAATAACGAAAAATCCTGACTTAGCCCCCGGCGTAACTCAAAATGACCTGAACGTGAACTTCGGGCTTTCGTTCAATCTCGACTTCCTAAAATGGATGCGAAAATAATAAGTCTGCATGCAATATAATACAATAAAGGTTGTGAAATATGAAAAAAACAGGTAATTCGGGCGTCCGCGCGGCGCTATTTTTGGTGATATTTTTCGGGTTTTTCGGCGGATTGTCGTATGTAATGACTTTGCCGTTGATGCTGAATACATTCATGCAGACAGCGTACCATCTCCTTTTGGAGACAGTATTTTACATCATGGCAATTACCGTTATGACCGGTGCGATCAGCAAATTATTTGTCGAATTCGGCGTTGTGGGCTTGCTCGAGAAAATGCTTCGTCCGCTAATGAAGCCGATTTATAACCTGCCGGGCGTTGCGTCGCTTGGTGCGGTGATGACTTTCCTGAGCGATAACCCCGCTATAATCACGCTCGCAAAGGAGAAATCTTTCAGTAAATACTTCAAAAAATACCAAATTGTCTCGCTCACGAACTTCGGAACGGCGTTCGGAATGGGCTTGGTGGTAATTGCGTTTATGGCGGCAAAGGGATATGGTAGCGGTGCTGCTGTCGGGCTTATTGGTGCGATAATCGGCAGTATAATTTCGACTCGCCTGATGCAACGCTTCACTCTGAAGGCATACCCCGAATTGGATTCTCCCGCATATGAATCAGATGATGACAAT
>JAQUZU010000018.1:9443-23388 GCA_028691175.1 Candidatus Kapaibacterium sp.
TGGCGCAATCCGCAGAGGCGGAGTCGCAACTCATTCCGACTGATGATCAGACTCAGTCCGGAGGGCTTCGTGTTTTGAATGCGATTTTGGACGGTGGGAAGACGGGCGTAGATATCGGGGTAGCGATTATTCCGGGCGTGCTTGTGATTTCGACCATCGTGATGATGCTGACCTTTGGTCCCGCGAACGGCGATACTTATACCGGCGTTGCTTACGAGGGTGTTCCGATGATTCCGTGGCTTGCCGGCAAAGTGGATTTTATTTTTAAAGCTCTCTTTGGTTTTGAAAATCCTGCTTTGATTGCCTTTCCGATTACGGCACTTGGTGCTGTCGGTGCGGCATTGGGACTTGTTCCGACTTTTGCGGCTTCGGGTTTCCTCGATAATAACGCTATCGCGGTTTTCACTGCGATGGGCATGTGCTGGAGCGGATATTTGAGTACTCATACTGCAATGCTGGACTCAATGGGCTATCGCAAAATGATTTCGAAAGCGATTTTGTCGCATACGATCGGCGGACTTTTTGCGGGCATCTCCGCGCACTGGCTGTATGTCCTCTTCTCGATGATAATGGGATAAATCTAATAAATATTCGTAATATTTAATAAAGCATGGGGAATATTCATATATGATATTCCCCTTTATTTTTGGGGTACATGGTGGGGCAGATATTATTCACCCCTACACAGAAGAGTGCCCGTACCTCAGGGGATTGCTGGTCGAGCCCGCAATGGCGCAAACGTTCGTCCGTTTATCATTTGTAGAGACGCGAATATTGCGTTTCTAACTCCGAATTATCGTTGAATATTTAAAAAAAGAGACGCTCATTGCGAACGTCTCTTCTTGTATTTACACTATTCCCACTCGATTGTTCCGGGGGGCTTGCTGGTTGTATCATAGACGACGCGGTTAATGCCCTGCACTTCATTTACGATGCGGTTCGAGATTTTCGAGAGGACATCGTACGGCATAGGGAAGAAATCGGCGGTCATTCCGTCTACGGACGTAACGGCGCGCAGTGCGCAAGTGCAGTCGTAGGTGCGCTCGTCGCCCATCACTCCGACCGACCTCACGGGCAAAAGCACGGCGAATGCCTGCCAAATTTGGTCATACAGGCCCGCGTTGCGGATTTCTTCGATGTAAATTGCGTCTGCGTGTTGCAGTGTGGCGATTTTATCGCGAGTAATATCGCCCAAAATTCTGATGCCGAGCCCCGGCCCCGGGAACGGGTGGCGCTTCACAAACCAGTCCGGCACGCCGAGTAGGCGTCCGACCTCGCGCACTTCGTCCTTGAATAACTCGCGGAACGGCTCGATTAGTTTCAGACCCATCTTCTCCGGCAAACCGCCTACGTTGTGGTGCGACTTGATTACCGCACTTGGTCCCTTTACCGAGACCGATTCGATTACGTCAGGATAGAGCGTGCCCTGTGCTAACCATTTGGCGTTATTGAACTTACTCGCAGCAACCTCGAACATGTCGATAAATGACTTTCCGATAATCTTGCGTTTCTTTTCCGGTTCGCTCACTCCGGCGAGGCTCGAGAGGAAGAGTTCGGAGCCGTCTAATTTCTCGATTGACATGTTGAAATTCTGTGCGAACAAATCCATCAGAGTTTGGCTTTCATTTAGTCGCATCAAGCCCGTATCTACGTGCAGGCAGTGGAGTTTGTCGCCGATTGCCTTGTGCAGGAGTACTGCCAAAACTGTCGAATCCACTCCGCCCGAGAGTGCGCAAATCACCTCGCCCGAGCCTACTTGGGCGCGAATTTTCTCGATTGCCGTGTCTATGAACGAGTCGGCGCTCCAGTTTTCGGTGCATTTGCAAATGTTTCGGACGAAATTGCCTAAAATTTTCTTGCCTTCCATGCTGTGATGAACTTCGGGGTGGAACTGCACGCCCCAGGCACGCTTCTCGGTGTTCCTGATAGCACAAATCGGCGAGTTTGCCGAGTGTGCTATGGTTTTGAAGCCCTCGGGCATCTTTGTCAGGTAGTCGCCGTGGCTCATCCAGACCTGCGTCCGCGGATTTACCCCTGCGAAAATGTCGTCTTGGTTGTCGATAATGAGTTCGGCGCGACCGTATTCTCGATGCTCGGCTTTAGTTACTTCGCCCTCGTTTTGATAGGCGAGGAGTTGCAATCCGTAGCATATTCCGAGTACGGGCACCCCGAAATCGAGTGCGTTCCACTGCGGATGCGGAGCGTTTTCTGCATAGACCGAGCACGGACCGCCGGACAGGATAATTCCCTTCGGACTTTTCGCGATGAGCGTTTCCGCCGGAGTTCTAAACGGAAATATTTCCGCATAGACGCCTAATTCGCGTACTTTCCGTGCAATTACTTGGGTATATTGCGACCCAAAGTCGATAATAATTATTGTTTCCATTTTCTCGTCTTATATATGTAAGTATGCTGTTTCTATAGTATTTATGAAATGTTATATTGTCTATCGTGGCTCAGACTTTCCTAAAGCCTTAAAATCAACGATATGTTCTCTCAACATGTTTGCCACGTCGGGATTGTCGATTTCCTCTCGTCGTGCTTTACTCATCACGCAAAATTCTCTCTCTTGTTCTATCCCTGCAAATTTTCGTCCGCACAAATTAGCGGCAATGCCGGTAGTAGAACTACCACTAAATGGATCGAGAATCCATGCACCGGGGACTGTTGATGCAAGAATGATTCTTGTAAGCAGAGATAGCGGTTTCTGGGTGGGGTGCTTTCCGCACGATTTTTCCCATGGAGCGATTGCCGGAAGATTCCACACATCACGCATTTGTTTGCCACCGTTGATTTGTTTCATCAATTCATAGTTGTAATAATGTTTGCTCGTTTTCGATTTTCGCGCCCAGAGAATAAACTCGGTAGAGTGCGTGAAATAGCGACAACTCAGGTTTGGCGGCGGATTTGTTT
Source organism: Candidatus Kapaibacterium sp. (assembly GCA_028691175.1). GTDB lineage: Bacteria > Bacteroidota > Ignavibacteria > Kapaibacteriales > UBA2268 > CALLXS01. Next base: position 12,357 of record JAQUZU010000018.1, read on the forward strand.
TTGCCCACGTTACGCAGTTGAGGATTTTATAGCCCAACTCCGTGAGCATTTGCGCTACAGAAAAAATGTTGTGATACGTGCCACTTACCCAAATTGAGCCGTTATCGGTCAGTTTTTCTCGGCATGCTTTCAGCCATTTGTAATTAAATTCGTTGTCTTTTTCAAATCCCTGCGACTTGTCCCAATCACCTTTGTTTACGCTTACCATTTTTCCGCTTTGCACCGAAAAACCGCCATTGGAAAGGAAATAAGGCGGGTCGGCAAAAATCATATCGAACTTTTTATTTGTTTCATCACGTTAGGTTTCAATATGGCATAACAACGTATTTTTTCTTCTGAGTATTCCATGGATTTTATCCATTCATTATTTTTAAAAAGATTCATTGTTGCTTCTTGTTTCGAAGCTCCATCTTCTATGCCTAAAACTTGAAGATTTTCAATAAATTCATTATTGGGCGCAATCGTAACCCCTTCATCTGTGTAAAAAATATAAGTTGCCATAATTTATTTGATTTTTTTTAAACGTTTCAACAATATTAACTCTAAAATATTTCATAGTATTATTTCAAATGTTTGTGCCTCAACTTCTCTTTCATATTGACGATTCAATGATTCATAGTCTAAAAAAGAAACTCGATTTCTTATATTGTCAAATGAAGATCGTTGATATTTTACATTAAATTCTTCTCTCCGCTTTTTGTCGGCAACAATAATCATTCGCACATTAAAATCTTGCAAATCGTTATATTTTTCTAATGAATTACTAATATCAGTTGAATGCTCAACCTCAAAAAATGAATCGGGCATCATTCGTTTATTGAACCAAATAGCATCAATAGTTGAACTGCGTTGAACAAATTTTTCGTATGAAAATTTTGGAATTACTGACAAAGAGCGAATCTCTCCAAGCGTTTGATTAATGAATTTGCGATTTTTATCTTGATTTGGAGAAAAAGTATCCATGTGTTTTAGATTTCCAACTGTAAGCAGAATTCCTTGATAATATGAATGGGAAAATTCCTGAACCTCTTTTGAATCTTTATTTAACTCGGTTTCAACAATATATCCGTTCTTTTCCAATTGATTTTTACATGAAACTAGTCCGTATAATCCCGGCTTAATTTTATAGATTTCATTTGGAGTTTGTTGCACAATCCGCCGAATGCTTGCAAATGGTGTTTTTGTCTTCCACTCACAGTCAACTATTTTAAAGACTTCTTGATTTAACTGCCCCAGTGTTGCAATTCCACCAAGTTTTTTTAGCGTTTCGATTACTGCTTCGTATTGTTTCATAATTACTAATTTAATTTCTATGCTACATTTACCATTTGAATACCATCAAGCAGTTGAATTAATTCATAAGGAACGGTCTTGACACATTGATAGCAGTTTATTAAATCAGGATTAATATCGTTTATAACAGCCTTTTTTATGTTCGGATGAACTTGTAACATATTGAAGAGCACCGCTCCGCCACCTACAAACGGTTCGATATAGGTAACATCTTTCCAAACCTCAAAATCAGCAGGAAGTAATGCTTCGAATTGATCTATGATCTGACTTTTTCCGCCTACCCACTTGACAAATGGTTTTGCCTTCGACATTTTTCACCCGATTGCTTATAATCTACAATTACAAAAATACAAAAAAAATCCCAATCCGAAAACATATATATAGGATTATTCTCGTAATGCTGTGTTATTATGCGAAATATGCTTAATTTTGCAGAAGATTTTTTTCATAACCGGATTTCTGCAGACATGACTTGGAACGACGTAATCGGACAGGACAGAGTAAAAGATATTCTTGCTCGCGCAATCGCAGAGGGGAAAGTTGCACACGCATACTGCCTCTGGGGTGCCGAAGGTATCGGAAAAGACGCACTCGCCGCCGTCTTTGCCGAAGAGGCAAACGCAAATGTAAAAGGTGCTCGCTGCGAGTGGATTTACGCCCTGCCAACCCCAAAAAACCCTGCTGCCGAAGGCTCCGACATGCAGAAAATGAGCGACGAGCAACTAAAAGAAATTCGCGACGAACTCGCAAAAAAAATCCAAAACCCATACCACAGAATTACCATCGCCGGCGCAAACCGAATCAAAATCGGTGCTATCCGCGAACTTAAGCGCACCCTCGGACTGAGCTCCTCCGCGAAAGGACGCCGCTTCGTCATTATCACGCACGCAGACGAAATGACAATCGAAGCTCAAAACGCCCTCCTAAAAACCCTTGAAGAGCCGGTCGCAGGCGTTACCATAATCATGACGACGGCAAAACCCGACGCGCTATTGCCGACGATTATGTCGCGCAGCCAGCAAATTCACTGCGAGCCGATCGACGATGAAATCCTCATTTCCGTGCTGAATAAACGCCACTGCATCGCTCGCGACGAGGGCAGACTGATCGCGGCGTTCGCCCAAGGTTCGTATTCCGCGGCACTCGAATTCCTCGATTCGGATATGAAAGCCTTCCGCGAGAGTGTCGTCGAAATTCTCCGCACATCACTTAAACGTATATATCGCAATGATTTATACACAAAACTCAACCTCTCCGCAAAGTCGAAAGACCGTGCCCAAGTCGAGAAATTCCTCCTTCTGCTGATGCTCTGGCTCCGCGATGCAATGCTCCTCGCAAAGTGCGGGACATCTGCGAGTGTGCAAATAATCAACATCGATCAGAAGGATTCGCTCGAGTCATTCGCCCGAAACTTCGGCTCGAAAGATTTCCCGCAAGCCCTCGCGACAATTGAGGAAGCCATCTCGCGCCTGAAGCGCAACGTTGCACCGGACGTCCTTCTCCTTGCTATGTTCGCAAAACTTCGTGAAATTTTTGTAGGGCGTTGAGGGGGAACACGTGTTTTCTGTGCGGACGTGCGTCCGATGGGAGAGGTCGCGTAGCACCTCGACCTAAAAGCCCGCAAATGCAGATTTTCCACATTATCAAATAAAATTTTTAGATGATAAAATATTTCGCTATATTTATATTCCATTAATTTGGAACTAAAATACTTTCACAATATAATATAGATAGATGAACCCGCCCGAAGGCGGCAAATTTGAAATAATGAATAATGATATAAAACGACCGGAGCATAATGCACCGGAAGAACTGACTAATAAAATTGAAGCACGGCAGGCATACCAAAAGCAGAATAATATCGAACCGGTTTGTACAGGGTGCTCATGCAAACATTCTCGCGTAGTGCAGAACATGTTGGAATATAACGACTTACGCATTCCGCAGAATTTTAAAAAAGATGGCCGGACAGATCCTTTTGTCGCAAAATTCGTAGAAGTACTCTTTAAAAGCAAACGCAAAAAAGTATATCGAAACGACCTCGCAATTCCGCTCAGTATGCAGGATTTCGTCATTGTCGAACTCGAAAACGGACTCGACATCGGCACGGTTTACTCTCTCGGCGAGGAGACCAAGGACAAAATGCGCACGATTTACGCGAACCAAACGCCTGAAAATTCGATCGTACGTCGCGCTACGCCGGCAGACATCACCCGCAACGACGAAAACGTCGCCGACTCTTTTGTCGTAATTAACCGCGTCCGTGAACTCGTCAAGCAGTATAATATAGATATGAAAGTTACCGACGCAGAGTGGCAATTCGACCACCAGCGCCTGACAATCTCCTTTACTGCACTCCAGCGAGTCGATTTCCGCGAACTCGTCAAAGAACTTGCGCGCACATTCCGCACACGCATCGAACTCCGCCAAATCAGCACACGCGAGGAGGCAAAACGTATCGGCGGCGTCGGTCCCTGCGGTCGCTATCTGTGCTGCACGTCCTTCGCCTGCGATTTTTGCCACGTAACCCTCGACCACGCGCGCATTCAGCAACTCTCGAACAACGTCTCGAAGCTCTCCGGCTATTGCGGGCGACTGAAGTGCTGTTTGCTTTATGAATACGAGAATTATGTAGAAGCTTTCAAGCATTATCCGCCGCTGCATTCGCTTGTTTCGCTGCCGGAAGGGACTGCCCGAATCACGAAAATCGACATCTTCAAAGAGAATGTTTCCATGCATATTCAGGAAAAGAATCTCTATTTGGTATTTACGCGCGAGCAGGTTGATGCGATGGTAAAAGAGGGCAAAGTGCAACGTCCGCGACGTTCGGATAGCAACGACATCGACCCGGAAACCATGAAGGAACTTATTGAACTGGCAAAAGAATATTAGTCAAATGAAATAATCACGAACCGCGTTCGTCTATTTTTTGTATTTAATTATTTAATTTTAATGGAGAAAACATGGTTGATATAAAGAAAATTCAGGACGCCATTAAGGCTCAAGGCTTCGACGGCTGGCTGTTTTACGATTTCCACGGACGCGATGCAATCGCTGCACGTATCCTGCAAATGGACACGAGACGCTTTTCTACGCGCCGCTGGTATTACTATATTCCGGCGCAGGGTACTCCGCAGAAACTCGTTCATAAAATCGAGCAATGGCGCTGCGAAAATCTTCCCGGCGACCATAATGTCTATTTGCCATGGCAGGAAATGCAGTCGCAATTAAAGAAAATCTTAGGCGACGCAAAGACAATTGCAATGCAATATTCTCCGAACAATTCGATTCCGTATATCTCTGTAGTTGATGCCGGAACAGTCGAGTTGATTCGCAGTTTCGGCGTAGAAGTCGCATCGAGTGCGGATCTGGTTTCGATTTTCGAGAGCCATCTTTCACCGGCAGATATCGAGAGTCATATCGCTGCAGGCGAAGTAATGCAGATGGTAAAAGATTCTGCTTTTAAGGAAATTGCGCGCCGCATCAAAGCGGGGGACAATCCGACCGAGTACGAAATCTATGAATTTATGCTCGATATTATGCACAAAAACAACATGAAGTGCGAAGACGGACCAATCGTTGCCGTTAATGAGCATGCAGGCGACCCGCATTTTGAGCCGACAAAAGAGAACAGCCACAAAATTAAAGACGGCGACCTCATTTTGCTCGACCTCTGGGCAAAGAAAAATCTGCCGGGTGCAATTTACTACGACATCACTTGGATGGGCTATGCGGGCGAAACTGTCCCGAACGATATCGAAGCCCTCTTTGGAATTATCCGCGATGCACGCCTCACAGCGTTCGAAATGATTAAAAAAGCATTCGCTTCCGGAACTGAAATCCACGGTTGGGAAGTCGATGATGCCTGCAGAAATGTAGTCGCAAAAGCCGGCTACGGCGAGTATTTCATTCACCGCACAGGCCACAACATAGCCGAAGAATGCCACGGAAACGGCGCCCATATCGATAACCTCGAGACTAAAGATGACCGCAAAATCCTGCCGGGAACTTGCTTCTCGCTCGAGCCGGGCATCTATATGCCGGAGAAATTCCTCGGTTTCCGCACTGAAATGGACGTCTATATTACAGACGCCGGCGAAGTAAAAGTTGCAGGGCCAATGCAGGAGCACGTTATTCCGATTTATACGCTGATATAATTCCGGTAAACATAAAAATAAAAGGGCGAACCGGATGTGTTCGCCCTATTTTGTATACCCACGCTTTGGGCATCAATTAATTATAAATTCTTCACTTTTTTTATCACGCATTCGGGGACATATCCGCTGAGGTCTGCACCGAATTTCGCAAGTTCGCGTACTGCGGACGACGACACGCAGGCGAATTCATCGCCACATGCGAGGAAAATTGTCTCGACTTCGGGGTTTAGCCGCCTATTTACTGCGGCAATCTGCATTTCATACTCAAAGTCCGCGAACGTCCGCACTCCGCGGATAATCGCTCCGGCACCGCATTTGCGCGCAAAGTCTGTAGTCAGCCCTTGAAAACTCTCGACTGAAATCTTGCACGAAGTCTTTACCGATGCGACTGCCTCGCGGCACATTTCCATGCGGTCATTGAGCGAAAACATTGTATTCTTTGTGATGTTATTGCCTATCAAGAGAATAATTTCGCTGAATAATCTACAACTGCGTTTGAGAATATCAACATGCCCAAGCGTAACCGGGTCGAAACTTCCGGGGAAAATTGCGGTGCTTTTCATTAGAATTCCTCGTTATAAAACAGCGTATAATAGTGCATGCCTTTTTCGCGGTCGAAGCCCTTCGAAATTAGTTCGGAATTGCCCAACACGTTGATTTGAAAGTTCTTGTCGAGTTTAATTACGCTCTTCAGGAGACGATTTTTCTTGCGAACTGCGTCGCCTGCAATCTCGAAATTGGTGTTTAACTTCGTGCCTCGGTCGCTCTCGTACTTGTCTTTGAATGCGTGGAACGAGTCGATTACTTCGGGCGATTTGAATACGTCCCGCTCAAATTCGTCGAGTGCGAAGACGTCGTTTTCCTTAAAAAACTTCGCGGATTCGTTGAGCATTTCGGCTTGGTCGGCGCGGCAGACGTCCTCGAATTCCTCCGGCATGCGCTTGGTTACAAACTCATTGCAGATCTGCATTGCCTCCTCGGTCGAGTAATATTCGTCCTTTCGGCGCGTGAGGTGCAGGAAATCGTTCAGCCAGTACGCTGCCTCGGCACTTTTGCTCAGATTATCGACTGCAAGCACAAGATATCCGCTATCCGCCATTGAGTTGAAAATCAGGCACCCTTTGTCTAACTTGTTGATATTTATACCGTTTTCGCTATCGATGCCGAATTCGCCCTCGCCTCCCAAACGGACGCGCAGGAAGGTGTCTTTGTTCTCGGACTTGAAAATTCCGATTGCGTCAATCATTTCGCCTTCGATAATGCAGTCGCGAAAATAGACGACGTAGAGTTCGCCGGACTTGATGTTCGGGTGCGACGAATTGCGGTAAAGATGCTTTGCGATGTTCATTGATTGCTCGTAGAGGGCGGACTTGTCCGCGAATATAGCGGAGGCGTAAGAGTATATTTCATTTAGGTTTATGTCGTTATCGTGCGCGAGATGATAGTATTCTCTCGACTTAAATGGCGAAAAAAAGTAATGCAAAAGGAGTTCGTTGACCTCTTCGGAGGTGCGGAGCGGCGCTTTCGAAAACGTGATGCCTTCGTCGGTGGCTTTGCTCCCGATTTTATGCAGAACAATTCCGTCGAATTTAATCTCGTCTAAATGTACCATATCTATATCTTTCAGTAATGTTTTTCAAATAATTTAAAAACGTCGCCGGCGAAGATATATTGTAAAATATAAAATATGATTAACGATTGATTTTCGTATGTCGAGATGCTTTGGCGAATCACGTCAAACTAAACACGTGGATGCGGTGAAAAACGGACGAATGTTTGCATATAATTATCATTTTCTGCTTTACGTGGCACATTTATTGCTTGATATAGTTTGTGATTTAGAAAATATGGGTAAATAGAACCATGAAAATATATAAGAGTATATTTTTTGCCGTCTGCATGTTGATGATGGCGAGTATTGTGCACGCGCAATCGCTTCGCACGGAGCGCACTGATGTGGATTCATCGCGATCGAGCTTTGTAACTGCAACGTATCTATTCGGAATCGACTTCTATGTAGATGGTTTGGATAGCTGTACGGCGGTCAGTTTCGACATAAATTATACCAATTCGCGCTATATTTCATTTTCCGAAGTTCGCAATACCGAATTCGGCTTTCACGGCAAAGAGCCGGTAATTATTACGAGTAAAAATCTCTCGGACAATACGGGCTACGTGCATGTCGGCGTGCTCTCGGGTATGGAGGTCGGCGAACGCGGTTTTGATAATCCATGTTGCGTGCATCTTGAATTTGCTGTGGCACAGAACGCTCCGCACGGCGATATCACCGTTTTTAGTTTCTCGAATGTTCAGGCGGTCGGCACCGGCGGAATTATTCAACTCACCGCGGAGGACGTAACTTATAATATACATAGTTTTATTGGAGTTTGGCCGGGCGACGCCGACAATGACGGCGAAGTAACCAGTAAAGACGTTACAACTATCGGGCGCTTCCTCGGCTATGGCTCTTCGAGCAAGAACTCCATGCGCAGTTTTAAACGCGAAAACGCAAGTACTATTTGGGCTTCGCAGTCTGTCCTCGCTTGGGACAGCATCGATGTCTCTCACGCCGATTGCGACGGCAACGGCGACGTTACGGTTACCGATCAGCTCATTGTTGCACTAAATTTCGGCAAAACTCACGCTATTGGCAAGATTGCAAATACAACGCAACTCATCACTGAAAAATATCTTTCTAACGAAAAACGCATGGACGAATTTTATCCGCCCGCATCTGAACTTGAAGAATCTCTCTCTAATACTTGGGAAGGGGCGCGTGGCACCCTGAGCGATAAACGGACAAAGTCTGTTTTGGTTTCTTCCGCCAATTCGTTTATAGGAGTGTCCGGCACTCTTCGCTGGATAATCACGGACGGCGAGACGAAAGTGGTCGGTATTGAGCGGGGCAGTCTATTTGATCTTGCCGGCACAGGCGAACTCTTCAGTCAAATCTATGGTACAAGTGCTGAAATTTCTATGTTGAATCTCTCGGCTGAACGCAGTGAAGTATCGAGCGGCGAACTCTGCCGCCTGATTGTAGAGGGCGACCCCGATGCCGTGCAGATAATTGAAGAAGACTTCTACGCCGCAAGCGAGGCATTCGGAATGTTTCCGGTAAATACGGTTTGCTCGGTGGAAGACCCGACCGAAAGCGATTTGCGCATTCTGACGAACGAAAATTCTGAGCGTTCTCTGATGAATCTCTCAAACGAAACTGTTCGATATACGGTTTATGATGTCTCCGGAAGTGAAATTTCTGCCGGCGAAATCCCCGCCGGAGCGAGCGTCTTGCCGCTCGGTCTTTCGGCAAATCACCGTTATTTCGTGAGATATAGTGTCGGAAATAATTTCCCTGCAATGAAAAAAATGTAGTCGGCTTAAATGAGGTTATCTTACTACCAACCAGATCCCGACGCAGACTAAAAGTGCGCCGAGGCACTTTGCGAGGTTCAGCTCTTCGCCGAAAAGCATGACTCCCGCGGCGTTCGATACCACAATGACCATGCCGGCACTGATAGTTGCTGCGACGCCTAAGCTTATATTTTCCAATGATTTAGTGTATAGAAGCGCGCTGATTGATCCGCATGCCCAGCCGGCAATCATCAGTAGTTTGCTTCGCGTTGACGAGGCAAGCCCGTCTGCAACAGAATACTTCAAAAGTACTCCGCTCGACGCGTTGAAAATAATTGATATGATGAGTATAGCGTAGTGCATTTATGCGTATTTCTCGTGGTTTGCTACTATGATGTCACGAATTTCGTTGATATAAGCCAGCATCGCACGCTTGTGTCTTTCCTCCGGCAACGGCATTGCCGGCGAGATGATAACCTTAACTTTTACGCCCTTCTTAATCGAAAATTTGCCCTTCGGCATAATTGTGTTCGTTCCGATGACGGTAACGGGGATAATTTTTTTGCCTGCTTTCTCCGCCATCACAAACGCTCCGCGCTTAAATTCGCCGATTGTACCGTCCTTTGAGCGTGTTCCCTCCGGATAAATCAAGATGCCTTTGTCCTCTTTCATCGCTTCGATAGCCTCGTTCAGCGACTTCATTGCACCCGGACCGCCTTCGCGCGAGACCGCGATGAACGGCGAATATTTCATTCCCAGCCCGAAAATCGGAATCTTCTCGAGTTCTTTTTTATAAATGATTCGGACGTTGTCGTTGAGTGCATAGAGTAAAACAGGTATATCCAACAGACTGCTGTGATTTGCCACATAGACGTAATTTTCGCCTTTAATCTGGTTTTCTTTGCCGATTATTTCGAGGTCAAGATGCAGTATTCTCGTCATTTGCTTGCTCCATACAAGTGCATTTTTCAAATACTTATCCGAGTCCCGAAGTCCGCGAAGAGTGCAATATATGCTGAAAAACGTCGTAGAAAGTCCCAACCGGGCGGCAGTCCATATATAATCAATCATTTGCGACAAATCCTGTTTCGTAAAAAATTTCGTACTTTACGACGTAATCTTTGATAATAAATTGTAAATATAAAAATAAATTTGAGTTTTGCAATATAATATATTTATTTACGTTTTTTTATAAATAGGTATCAAATACGACTAATAATTGCTATGCACTTATGAAAAATCGAATATTTCTGATTATATTGCTTTTTATCGGGGCTGTTTCGGTCGCCGGAGCGGCCACTAAACTCGACACCCTGCTAAATAATGAACGCATTGCGAAAAACGATACTGCGAAATATTCTGCTAATGTGAAATTAGGCGCATTTTATTTCGGGCGCGACGCGAAAGTTGCACAAAAGTACATGTGGGAGGCGTTGCGTTATGCTAAACGTTTAAAAGATAAAAACAGAATATCGATTTCATATATTAATATTTCCACCCTGTATTCCCTTAGGAACAAATTTAAACAGGCGGTGGATACGCTGAACATAGGAATCCGTATGGCGGAGGAGGCAGGTTGCCGCGAGGAAATTGCGTTCGGATATTCGCAACTCGGTACAGTATATAAAAGGTTAGGCGATTACGAAAAGTCTATAGGAGCATTTAATAAGGCTGTTGCAATTGTGAATCGCAGTTCGGTTGAGGACTCGCTCCGCATATACCGCAAGAAGGGGAAAAAACTCGATATATATCAGGATACGTACCTTAATTCGGTCGCTATCATATACAACGATATGGCGCTGGCATACCTGATGATGAAGGATACGACTGAGGCAATCAGTGTGCTGAAATTTTCGCTTAAAGTGGCGGAAGCCTCTATGCGACTCGAAAGAATTGGTGCAGGGTATGCCAATCTTGGAGAAATATATAGTGGCATGGGTAAATATGGCATTGCCGAGGAATATTTGAAAAAAGCCATTTCATATTTCAAACAAGTCGGAAATTTCCGTTTCGAAATTATCACAAAAGATTATCTTGCAAACATGTATATCGAAAAAAAAGATTTTGCCAAAGCACAGAAAATTGTAGAGGAAACTTCGCGAACGGAAGTCCATAAACTCGGCGAATATAGTGGATTTTGCTGCACTGCCGCAAAACTTTATTCCGGGCTGAAGAATTACTCTCAGGCTTTGCACTATATGAAGATTGCGGAAGAAAATATCGGTAGTTCT
>JAQUZU010000019.1:0-15491 GCA_028691175.1 Candidatus Kapaibacterium sp.
GTCCTTGCAAATAATGTGTTTCCAAATAGTAAAAATGTCGCAACAAACGACATTAACAGGGAAGCGGACTTAACCGGGAAACCGGTGCGACAGATCATTTTTCCTCCGATTTTAATGTGTCCTTGTATAGATATAGACTTTCGCCGGGCTTAAGCATGCCGTAATACTCGCGGGCGAGACGTTCAATCTCTGTAGAGTCTTGCTCGAGGCATTGAATGCGGCTTTTGAGCGAATCGCACTTGTGCTTTTCCTGCAAAATCTTGCTGCGAAGATCGCTTCGCTCCATTTTTAGCGAAATAATGTTGATAATACCAAACTCAGAAAAGACAAAATTAATCAGAATGAATGCCACAAATACCGGTATAAGCCAGAATTTGCGGTATTTAAACACGAAGCGGACTATGCCGCCGGTTATGTCTGAAATATTGTATTTCATGATGTAATAGTCTCAATTATTAAATATGGGCGAGCTCGCCGAGTCCGCCCATATTACGGATTATAGTGCTGACAGCTTAGAATTTTTTCAATACTTCAACGAACTGATCCATCTCTGCTTTGGTTCGTTTTTCGGTAACGGCAATCAATAATTTGTCGTCGCCAACTTTTATGCCTGCGATTATGCCGGCATCCATTGCAGCTTTGACGATCTTGCAAGGGCAAACCGGAGTCTTAACAAGGAATTCCTTGAAGAACGGCTTATCGTTTGCCATGCTGAAGCCCGGGATTTTTGCAATTTCCGCAGCCAGATAGTGTGCTTTTTGGAATGATTGCTCTGCAACTTCTTTGATACCCTGCTTGCCCATAGTAGCCATATAAACGGCTGCTGCGAGCATGTAAAGACCTTCGTTCGAGCAAATGTTGGAAGTAGCTTTTTCGCGTTTGATGTGTTGTTCGCGAGTTTGCATTGTCAGAACAAAACCGCGATTGCCGTCGGAATCTTCGGTTGCTCCGGACATTCTTCCCGGAATCTGACGGAGCAAGTCTTTCGTTGTAGCTAAAATGCCCAAATATGGACCGCCGTAGCACAGAGGAATACCCAGACTTTGACCTTCTGCAATGACGATATCTGCATTATAGTTGTTTGGAGTTTCCAACACGCCGAGAGATATTGGATCTACGATAACGGCGAAGAGGGCTTTCTTTGCATGGGCGAGTTCTGCAATTGCGCGGACATCTTCCAGAGTACCGTTATAGTTCGGGTGTTGAACGATTACGGCAGAAGTATTGTCTGTAATTGCTGCTTCGAGTGCTTTCAAATCAGCAGTACCGTCGGAAGCGGCAACATATTCAAAATCGAATTTCTTGCCGGCGCATTCGCTTTCCATTACTTCGGTCAGGTGTGAATTTACCGTGCCTGCGATTACAAAGTGTGTTTTGCGGTTCTTTGCACATGCGAGATAACAAGCCTCTGCCAATGCAGTTCCACAGTCATACATTGACGCGTTAGAGATTTCCATGCCGGTTAATGCACAAATCATTGACTGATATTCATACATTGCCTGCAAAGTTCCCTGAGAAATTTCTGCTTGATACGGAGTGTATGCAGTTTTGAACTCCGGTTTTTCGATTACACTGCCGACAATTGCCGGAATAAAGTGATCGTATGCTCCGCCGCCCATAAAGCAAACGTAGTCATCGGTTGTTTTGTTCATTTTTGCATAATTATTGATCATAGCAACTGCTTCTTGCTCGGCAATTGCCGGAGGAAGTTGCAAATCACCCTTTAAGCGTACGCTCTCCGGAATAATTTTTATCAAGTCTTCGACCGACTTAACGCCGATCTTTGCAAGCATTTCTTGCTTTTCTGCTTCTGTATGTGGTACGAAACCCATTTTGTATCCTTTTATATAATGTTGTTATTTGTACTATTTTGAGTACGCAATTTACGAATAATATGCGTAATATCAAAATTAATTTTACCGGGAGGGCGTAGTGCGGGCTAAACAAAAAAAAAAAACTTTTGCATATAAAAATTAAAATTTGTAATTTGCGTAATAAGTTTTACAAAACATATTATATAATGTATTAAGAAGGATAAATATGAGAGTATTGATTATCATCTTGACGATGGTAATAGTGTCTGGCACTGCATATTCCGGAGATTTCTACTTAAGTGCCGGACCGGAATATTTCCTGCCGATGAATGATTATAAAAAATCGAACGCGGCTTGCTTTGGGCTGAAAGCGGAATTACTCGCACGGGCAACGTGCAAATTCTGGTACGGACTGCGTGTCGATCGTTTGTATATGAAAGAAAAAGACGGAAATCCGGTTTATACCGAAGAGATCGTGAATAAAATTCCGGTTCGAACACCGTTTTATTTCGACGATGTATTTTATGTGTCGCCGGTTGTTAAGTGGAATCCGTTTGTCAAGAATTGCTACAACGATAAGTTGGTTCCGTATATTCAGGGACTGCTGCATTTTGGTTTTATCGATGAAAATCGTGCAAAAATGAGTCGTGATAATATCGGGATGGAAGTTGGTGCCGGAGTCGGTGCGGGAATAGCATATACTTTTACCTGGATGCAGCGTTGCTGGATGCTGGATTTAGACGGGGTCTATTCTATGCCGAACATAATAATACAAGATGACGCACATGCTTCACTTAAATCACTTAATTTCGGGCTGACCATCGGAGTTGCACTATGATGAAGAAAAATATTTGTTTCGTTGCATTGCTGCTAATCCTTGTTTCGTGTTCTGCACCATATCATAAATTTAACTATGCGGTGCGCATAAAACCGGAAAAGATGAAGAAGTATGAACATGAGCAACTCTCAAATACTGTTCGAAACGGCACGGCACTCGAGGGCGAAGTGCTCGGGGTGGAATATGTTCTCACGCCGGACAGTTGCTTTTCGTTTAATCCGCCTAACTACGATACGTTAAAACGGATTTCATTTATCGATATCTGTAACTCCAAGCGTGAGCCGCTCGAGGACTACATAGAGTATATTCCGCTGGCGGATATTGACTTGGTCGGTCAGCATAAAATCCATGATACGTTGATTATGCCGATGAATGAATGGAATAATGAAAACTATTTCGAAGATTATAATACTCCTGACGTTACGCATAGCATTCGTGCCGTACCTGTTACGGTTGTTTTAAGCGATACTTGTGTTACGCCATGTCCGTGCAAGAAAAAAGTCGACTTCGAGTGCCTGGAATGTCACGAACGTGATTTGAAATGGTATTTTTTCGAAGTTAAACCGCTCGCCGCTGTTTATTCGAATCGTACTTCTGCCGGTCAGGATGAATCGTTTAAGAATTTGTCGATAGACTTGGCTGCCGGAGTTCGTTTCGGAGCGAATAAACAATTTGGGTTGGGAATGCTGGTGTCTCCGGGCGTAAAAGTAATGAATTCGCGCGACAGTTCTATGCATCGCAATCTAAACCTGAATCTGTATGGACGTTGGGATTTATTTCATACGCAAAAAGTAAAGGAAGCGAAGCTCGCGAACCAATTTAATGCCGATGCGGACATAAACGAACGTTTGCTGGTAGAGTATGAACTAAAGCAATTGCAGGAAGTGAAAACTGTGCGTTCGTGTCCGAACATATTTCTATACGGAATGCTCGGTTCAGCGATTGATGATTTGTCGCTTGATGCGATTCGGCAAAAGCGCAGCCTCAATTGCGAGGTATGTAAAGGTTCCCCGGAACGTCCGGATTTTGACGCACTTGGAGCAAATATCGACTACACAATAAACTGGGGCTTGGGGATTGGAGCAGAAGTGCCGCTTTCGTCGGCTTTTGACCTCTCAATTGATGTCGGCTATCGCTCTATCGGCTATGGCGATAAACAGAAGTTCGGCAACTATTGGATTCCGGTTTCTGAGCGGATAAAAGCATTGGTATTTAGATTCGGAATCTGTTTTTAATTAGCGAGAGATAAATTATGAAAAAAAATATAATATCTGTTTTGAAAAATGCTTGCTTGGGAGCAAGCATAGTATTCATGTCTGCTTGCGGAGACTGCTGCGAAGAGTGCGACGTCGCAATAGAAGTCGAAGATCCGGTAGTGGTAGTAGATTCGAATAATTGCAATGCCTTTAATACGACGATTGAGCGATTTAAAGTGAAAAGTTCGGTTGCAGATTCTAACGAATGCCTTACGATGTTTGAATTTCCGATTGATCAAAATAGTGGCGGCAGCAATCCAAAGGATACGCTTAGCGAACTGAAACATCAGATTTTGCTGTCGAGCGTGCCGTTTACGTATGACGGGAAGAACTATTTGATGGCGATTTTCGATGTCCTGCCGTCGAATTCCCGGCTTGTCGGCGATATTTTGGTGTCGTCTACAGATGTTACCGCGAATACGGCAACAATACGGGTTGCGGGAAGAATTGCCGGCCTGCCGGATGCCGTTGTTAGTGAGGAAGGCAGTGCGATCTGTAAATATATGAAAAAAAATAAAAGCGTAATAGAGGGAACTTTCCGCGATTTGATGTCAAATTCGGATTATCAGTATGGTCGTATTCTATCGAATGCCCAACCATTTAATTACGCCGCTGTCGGGGTGGATATAATAAATTCAAATGGAAGTATAATCGGACAACTCGGTGATCCCGGAATGCCTACACCTACGCCGGATAAAATTTCGGAAATTGCCGATATTGTCTCCTCTATGAAAGCGTATGATATTACGATTTCACCGGGGCAAGCATACGCATATATTTCGAAATACGGAGTATCGTTTGTGTTTATTGTAACGGAAATTCGCAAAAGCCCGATATTTCCGTATCGCGAGCGCGTAACAATTATGTTCCATTCAATGCAATAGAAGAGAAATATGAAAATAAATTATAAAAAATCTGTTATCGGATTGTTTGCTATTGCTTTGGCGGCTTGTTCGTCCGAAGTTATCGAGAAAACCCTGCCGGATGGAAATCTGAACTTGAGTTCGAATAAAGTCAACACGGTCGATGACGATCTTGCGCCTTTTATTCGCCCGGTCGAATCAGCGGGAAATTTGCAATTGCGTGATAAAATCGCTCCCACTGACGGGAATTTGCTTTTGCAGTCGGATAAATTTTTGTCTGTTTATATTGACAGTAACTTTGCTGCTGAATATCGCAATAAGTTGATGCCGCTGACTTCGGATAAAGAGTGCGTGTCATTTATTAACAGCAATTCAGGCTTCGTTTCGTTCTCGCATGCATTCAGTGATGATTATGCAAAAGAAATCAAGCGAAAAGCCAAAATCCTGTATGGAGTCGAAATAAATTTCAGCGGACACCGGGGCGGAACGGATATCTTCTATTTTGAAAAGCAAGATAAGAATTATAATTTTACATGCCTTGATTCCGCAGTAAATTCGCCGTTTTGGGATTCGCATCCGTTTGTTGGCGGCGATCCTGCCGGAAATCTGCTACTCGTCTGGGCAAGCGACAGGAATAGTCCGTTTAATTTAGCGATTGATACGGGAAACACCGTGGTGAAGCAGGGAAATATAGATTTATTCTATAGTTTTAAGTCGGTTAACGGTACTTGGTCTCCGGCGAAAGCTCTTGATTTAGCCGGTATAAATACTACCTCGGACGAAATTTCGCCATATATAACCTGTATGGATATCTTGCCGCGATTGCTTTTTGCGTCGAATCGTGAAAAAGGAGGATTAGATATCTATTCGGTACCGCTCGATATCGATTTTAAGCGTCAAACGGTAGCTGCGATTATGTCCGGTATGGCGGAAAAACTTCCCTCGCCAATAAATTCGGGCGATGACGAAAAATATCCGTATTTCGCTATGGACGAAAAAGGTAGCAGCATGCTGTACCTGTCGTCGAACCGTTTCGCACCGGAAAATCCGGATAATAAGAAAAATCCCAAGAGTGGCGTTGGTGGCTATGATATGTATAAATTTGATTTTCCGTATGCGTGCAATCCGCCAAGGATTACTCTTCGGGTGGATATTGTCAGCACAGATGGTCAGGCGGTCAGAAATCCGGTCATAAAACTATTGTCTGCCGAAAATAAAATCGTTCTGCCGGTCTCCGGCTCCGGGACAACAAGTTGCACATTCGAACTTGAACCTGAAACGGAATACAGGGTTTGGGGTGGTTCGACGTTTAACGAAACGGGATGTCCGCCGGATGTCTCGAGATTTCTTACTCGCTATCACGCTACAGCAGACAATAGTTTTGTCTGCAATTCTGCTGATGCGCTCACAAAAAGCAACCGCTCGTTAGCCGGCACTATTAAAGTGGGAGCAGTGCGTAGTGATGTTATACTTTATGATACGATTTCGCTCAGCCCGGAATATTTCGATAAACCACAATGTACAAAAGTAATTGATACGACGTGGGCATCTGCGGGGCATTTGCGAAATGTGCCGTATTTCCAGACGGCATTCTGGGAGGTGAATACTTCGCGCGGGCTCGAGGAAAGCATTCGCCGCCTACGCACGGACGATCTGCAAAAGTGCAACTGGATTGAGATGCACAGGGGCTATCGCAGCACTACACTTGCACAGACGCCGAGTTATGAAGATCGTAAGGAGAAATATCGCAAATATGCGGCTGTCGTCGATACAAATCTGCAGAAAATTGCCGACGAAATTATTAGCGAATGTACTGAAATGGAACTGATGAACACCCGTAACGCGAGTGCCGGCAAACTTGTGGTCGAGATTAATGCGTGGTCTGATAAACGCGATGCCTCGGCGTGCAGCTATCCCGGAAATTCACTTTCATTTTTGGAATATGATCCGATGATTGGGTCAGGCAATATTTTGGGAATGTTGCCGGTTACGATTTCGAAAGGTGCTTCGCTTGGCAAACGAAATGAAATTCTGTCGAAATTGCGTGCTTTTTATGGCTACAAGGCGATTCTTTCGGTCTTGAAAAGCAAAAAAGACTTCCGCGAAAAATATATTGATACAAAACTGGTGTTCGACCCTACTGCCGCAGAATACAAAACAGAAGCCGATTGGCAGAAAGGACTGGAACGCTCACAGGTGATTTTTGTGATTCGCGGCAGAAATTCGGATGAACGTGTAGAAATTACTAATCCTGATGAATTTGATCCGGTTCGACGTATTGACCTGATTATGCAACATATATACTATAATGAAGGCAAAATAAAGGACTGCGAGTGTTGCGTAAAGAACTAAAATAAGAAATCGAAAAAAAAATAATGCGACTATATTGCGGAAAATAATTCGCGATTCAAATCAAAAAAGAGTACAATTTATATAGGAGCAGGTGTATAGCCTGCTCCTATATTAGTATCTGCCGATGATTTTTGCTTGGTAGAAAGCCTGCTATATAAAAATATTTCTCTTGCAATTAAATAAAAAAAGAGATAAATTAGCGATACTAAAAAATACAAAAAATATTTTATAAACAGAGGAGCGAAAAACATGAAATCAATAATTATTTTTTTAATCGCGGCGATGTCGTTTACCCCGGCTATGTCGCAGGGTTTCCTAAAGAAACTTGGCAAAAGTGCAAAAAAAACTGCAGAAAAAGCCATCGAGCGAAACGTAAACAAGAAAGTTGAAAACGAGGTTGATGAAACTTTCGAAGACAAAAACACTCAGCAAAACATGGAAAGTGATACTAATGATACCGTGAAAAATCAGAATCCGGCTCAAGCCAATATGTCCGTTGAAGCAATTTACGCTAAAAGCGATTTCGTTGCCGGTGATGAGATTATATTTGATGACCCGATGGTTAATGAACAAATAGGCGAATTTCCCTCTCAATGGGATTTATTACATGGAAATGCCGAGGTTGCAAGTATGGGGGGCATCAAATGTATTAATTTGGAAGCAGGAACAAATGCTACAATCGCTCCGTTAATGAAAGATATGAGAAATTATTTACCCGACGTTTTTACTGTTGAATTTGACTATTGGGTGAATAGTTATACTGAAACGAATGAAGGTCCAAGTCAAGAATACATACTTCGTTTTTTTGATTCAGAGGGAGACAATGTTATGGAATTAGAATTTGCTGAAGGAAGAGTGAACTGGGTTTACGCACCCGGGTCCGGCGATATAAGAAGTGGAAATGTCCATGATTATAAAGAAGTAATAAACGATTGGAGTCATATGTCGGTTTCGTTCAATAAAAGAGCTTTCAAAGCCTATATCAACGGGAAAAGAGTCGTAAATATTCCTAATATGGCTGTTCCTGCAAGTCTGGCTATCAAAAACACAGGTTGGGATGATCATAGAACACTTGTCACAAATTTCCGCATTGCCAAAGGTGCCGTTCCTCTTTACGACCGTATGATGAGCGAGGGCAAATTCATCACTTATGGAATTACCTTTGACATAGGCAAAAGCACTATTAAACCTGAATCTATGGGCGAAATCAGCCGAATTGTTAAACTGATGACCGATAATCCCGGACTCAAATTCTCGGTAGAAGGACACACCGACAACACCGGCAGTGCAGCTTCTAATCAGACATTGAGCGAGGCAAGAAGCAAAGCCATTGTGGATAAGTTGGTAGAACTGGGCATTTCAAAAGATCGTTTGTCTTCGTCCGGAAAAGGACAAAACAGCCCGATAGCAGACAACTCGACAGACGAAGGACGCGCTAAAAACAGACGTGTAGAATTTGTGAAGATGTGATTAATTTGCAAATGAAGGTTGGATTTCGCTTTTGGGCAAATCTCAACCTTCATTTGCTTTGTTTTATCTTGGTAATGACGTCAGCCACCTGCGAAATGCGTTGCTTGGTTTCGGGCGAAGGTGTAAGCGGCGGAAACGATAAATGCAAAGTCCGCCATAAAAAATGATTTGTGCGAGCATCAGCCGGATTTCCGGCGTAACTATAGCGAGCGAATTTCCCATTTGCGTAATCGAAAACAGCGTTTTAGAGAACGGAGTAATCGGCAAAAACATCGCGATATATTGCATTATTGTCGGAATCTGTTCCCATGGCCAAGCGTAGCCTGAAAGCATCAAAAACGGATAAGTCGTAAATCCAAGCACTGCAAAAACCGTGATTCTGTGCCGAAAATACGATCCAATAAACATTCCGAAAAGTGCCGACGACGTAATTCCGAGCACAGCGCAGAAAAACATGTCGCTAAGATTTTTAGTTACGTTGATGTTATACATCGGGACTAAAATAGTGACCAAAATCAGCAAAAAGAAGAAAAATATCGCCATATATGCCAACCATTTGCCGATGATAATCGCCGGATAGTTAGTAGAAATTGCGAACAAATCTTTCCATTTATTAAGCGAAAATTCTTTTGCTGTGGCGGCAGCGACACCGATAATAACCAACTGCGAAATAATAATTACCAACAGAAACGGAAGAATCAAATCGCCATAAGCCAGATACGGATTGCCGAGATATTGAAAATCGAGTTTGATCGGAGTAGCAAGTGCCGGGTTTGAGAAAATCGGCACGCCGCGTTTTGCGAGGTGTGACGCTGCAATTTTTCCGCTAAAAGTCGAGACAATTTGCGAAAACGGAAAACCTACATCGCTGGTTACGAGCAGGCGTCCCGCCGGAGCAATTAAATTAACCGTTGCCTGCTTGCCGCGCTTGATATTATACGAGAAATTCTTCGGAATTATTATTACGGATTGAGAGTATTCGTTGATTAAATCGCTTTTAATTTCCGAGCGATCGTTCAGAGTGTGGTGGAGTTTTATGTTTTGACTCGCGTCAAATGAACGCAAAAGTTCTCGCGAAAGCGCGGATTTATCTTCGTCGATGTATGCGACCGGCACGTCTTCCTCGACTTTCAACATATAGGTCGCTCCGTAGAGCAACGGATAGGCGAGCGGTGCCAATAGGAATACTGAAATAAGATTTATATCTTTGAGAATTTTCATTATCTCGCGTATAAAAATTTCGTATATGTTGCGGAAAAAGTTCATCGTCTATCCTTGTTTAATTTATCCTGATATGGCTCTTAAATCTATTGATCGAGTCGTAAAACAAAACCGAGAGAATAGTGCCTCCCCAGAAAACCCCTCCCGTAATGAGCAGCGGAATTATTCCGCGACCGGTCGGCGTGCCATAAATAAATAGCGGAAAGAATCCGTCCAAAAAGTGTGTTAGCGGCATTAATTGTGAAAGAAACTGCACCCAGTCCGGCATTGCCCAGGTTGGAAAAGTATATCCGCCGAAAACAAACGCCGGTGCGTTGATAATCAAAAGCATTTGCGATGCCGTTACGAGGTTGCGCATGTTAATCGATAGAAATGCGCCGATGCCCATTGCTACAAGTGCGAAAAAGCACGAAAAAATAAATAGTTCGAAGTAAGTACCGGTGATCGGAAAATTAACGAGCGGAAATATTACCAGAAACATTACAGCCAGAGCCAGTGCGTTAGCGAGCATTAACGGGAAAAGCTGTCCGAGCATATAGGGCAGAAGCGTTTCAAAATTCGGAATAATGCGCCCGACGCCGTTGGTGGTGCGGCTGCGTAAGTCGTTTAGTGCCGTCGGAGCGAGCGGCACGGAATCGTTTCCTTCGCGTCTTGCACGAAACACCCACAGCGAGCACGTGCTCGCGGACATCTGCAATAGTGCGAACAGCATGCCCGGAATCAGATAAATGCCATAGTCGAAATATGGGTTGCCGATGACGTTCAACTGTGTTGTTACCGGAACTGCTTTCGCCTTCGCGTCGTCCGGTGCAAGTCCTTTTGCTTCCAAGCGTTTAATGTTTATTCCGGCACTGATTGTCGAGAGGCATTGAGCGATTGCTTTATAGCCAATTTTTGCATAAATCAATTTGCCGCCATTGAACTGAATTGTTACCTGCGTGCTGCCTCCAAGTTTGATATTTTTCTGAAAATCTTTCGGAAATGTAACAATGTAGTATGTCTCTTGGCGTTGAAATTTTTCTTCTGCTTGTGCCGGATTTGAATACGTATCGATTAACTTTAGAGTTCCGGTTCCGTCGAGATAGCGTGTCGCCATGCGCGACATCGGACTGTTGTCCAAATCGACTACGGCAATCGGAATATCCTCAATTGTAGAATGCTGATACGTCAGAGCGAGGCACGTCCATGCAAGAACCGGCAATACGAACGCGATAATGAAAGGCAGCGGCGCTTTCCACATCCTTCGGACACTATTAATTGCGAAGAAATATGTTTGTTTAAGGAATTTCATGTTATGTCTTATTTTAGATTGTTCAAATCAAAGCATACTGTCATTCCCGGACGAAGTGACGGAATGTGCTTGCGCAGAGGCACTAATTTTACCGTAAATGAACGGACGTCGAAAGTAGATTTGTCTGATGTGGAGCGCCAGTTTGCGAAATCTGCCATCGCCGAAAAAGATGCCACGCGGAATTTCTCTGTAGTGCCGAGTCCGTAAACTCTGCCACTGATGACCATTCCGATTTTTATTTTTTCGAGTTCTTGTGCCGGCAAATTTAATTCTGCCCATGCGTCAGTTGTATCTACTATTGAAATTACCGGGTAGCCTGTTGCGACTAATTCGCCGATGTCAACATAGCGTTTCGAGACGATTCCGCTCCACGGGCTGCATACGATTGTTTCGTCGAGATATGCTTTCGCTTCTTCCATTGCTTGCGATGCACGGTTTACCTGCCCGCTTGCCATACGTTTTTCTTGCGAGCGAGCCCCTTTTTTTGCCATGTCATATTGCGAGCGTGAAGCCTCCATCGCCGCTTTTGCCGCTTTGAATTTATATTCTATTCCGTCGAACTCTTGCGTAGAGATCAAGCCTTCGTTGTGCAGGCTCTGCATTCTTTTAAAAGTTCTTTCGGCGAGTTCGAACTGACTTTTGTCGGCTAAGAATTTTTGTTCAGCCATCATAATTGTTTCGCTGCGAGCGCCCTCTTTAACCATATCGAGTTGCGCGGAAGCAGATTCGACTGCACCTGCAGCTTGTGCAACTTTTGCTCTGATTTCGCGGTCAGTAACTTTAAATACTTGATCGCCGGCGGAAATTACGTCTCCTTCGTCAAATTTTACCCATTCAATTCTGCCGGGAACTTTCGGTGCGATATCGAATTCGCGCATCTCTATCTGTCCGACTCTCATCATTGTCGTGTCTTGCTCGGATAGTTTTCCGACCATTGCAACTGCAAACACTACGATTAATGCTACAGCAACCAGTCCGATTGCAATTTTTACTGCTTTTTTCATGTTAATTCTCTATTTGTTTTTTTTATTTTTTTCAGATTATATTTTTATGAAGAGTAAAGCACGGTTCCGAGGCATTAAGCCCGAAATCGTTTATTGATTGCTATCTGTCCAGAATTTTACAAATTCTTCGGTTTTGCCGGCGGTGTTATAAAGTGCGGACATATATTTATAATACTCGGATAGTGCCGCCACGCGTTTCAGCAGTACGCCCTCTAAAGTGAGTTCCGCGTCGAGTGCTTCAAGCGAAGTTCCCAATCCGGTTTCAAAACGGCGGGAGTTCAGGCGAACATTTTCTTTTGCTTGCTCGGCTGTTGTTTCGAGCTTCAAAAACATGTCTTTCGCAAGATTCATGCTCATATACTGAGTGCGGCAGAGCAATTCGATTTTACGCTCGGCATCTTTCGCCATGTATTCTACGGATTGTGCGTCCGCTTTTGCGGCTTGATAGTCGTTTGTGCGCCTAAATCCGTTGAATAATTCATATTGCAGGCCGATTCCGACTGCCCATTTTGGGTCTAATGCACTCAAGTAATCCTGGAATGCATTGTATTTGCCGAACCCGTAAATTGTCGGATAATAATCCGCACATTGTGCGTCTGCCTTTGCGTTCAACGCTTTTACTGCCGAACTTAACTGCTTTATATTGCAATTATTTGACTTTGCTTCGTCGATAAACGATTTTAAATCTATGTTTGATTCGTGATAAGCGAGAGTCTCGGTCGGATTTTGCATTTCGCTTTCGTTTATATCGAGGACGGAAGCGAGTGCCGACTTTGCAATCTGCAATTTTTCGTTTGCTTCGTTTAGATTTCGCTCTGCTTCCGACATTGCGACATCGGCGCGAAGTTTATCGTTCTGTGCAATCAAGCCCTGCAGAAGAGATTTTTCCGCGAGTTCTTGGTGCTTTTTTACGCCGTTATAAATATCGGTGCGGACTTTCACATTTTCCTCTGCCAGCAGGACACTCAAATAATACGAAACTACGTCGGAAATAATAGTCTCTGATTCGGAGGCGAGTTTGACTTCAGCCATATCGCGCTGTGCTTTTGCGGCATCAACTCCGGCAAGAATTTTTCCGCCGGTAAAAATTGGTTGTTTAACCGTTATGCTTGCAGCCGGAAAATTCTGCTTTTTGAGTGTTGCAACAAATGGCGGAAGTGCCGCATCGAGCTGTCCGAATGCCTGCTGCTGTGCCGCCGCGATCGCTTCCGCGGAAAGCGGCTGACCGGTTAATGTCAGAGATTTGAGGTTCGCCATATTGACCTGATCAGACACCTGCAACTGGATAATTGCAGTGCGGAGTGGTGCAAGGTCGATGGAAAGTTTGTCGTCTAAGTGGGTGTAACTTGCATCAAGCGTAATAGTCGGAGCGAAACGTCCCCACGATGACGAAACAGATTCTTGCTTGCTTTCCAATGCTTTTTGATATGACTTTATGCCGTTATTGTTTCGGACGGCGGTTTGCACGGCACTTCCGAGGGTTGCTTGCGCATTCAATGCTATCGGAGCGAGTGCCAGTGCTGCAATAATTGCTAAATTTTTTAGCATTTTTTTATGCCTTTATTTATTAAGGTTGAGTTTATCATAAAAGTGTATTTTCGACCAATTCGCAAATTTGATTTTTAACAACATCATGTGGTAATTCATCGAAATTATCCGCCCAATGTTCTAATAAGTGCCCAACACCGCCAATCAAGAACGGAATTGCAATCGAAGGAACTATGGTTGGGCGAAACTCGCCGGTCTTTGAACCTATAGAAACTATTTTATTTAATTTCTCTGAAAATTCGCGAACCGAAGCACTCAATTTCGGGGTGTCAGGAGAACTCCAGAAACGATGTTCGTGCAGAACCAGAATTGCCCGATTATGATTTTCGCGGATTAGTTCCGTTAAATACATTGAAATTGCAAGAATTTTATGCATGCAGTCGAGATTGTTATCCGAGTGTAGCAGACTAATTTGCGTTGCAAGTCGCGACCAGGTCTGCGTAAAAATTTCTTCGATTATTTCGTTTTTGTCCTTGAAATATAAGTAGATACTGCCGGTCGCAATGCCTGCCAGTTTCGCAATGTCTGTGATTTTTGCTTTATGAAAGCCCACGTTGTTGAATACCTGCATTGCTACTTCGAGGATTTTTTCGCGTTTGATTTCTTGTTTAGTCACGTGTATCTCAAAATTTTTATAAAACTGAATTGAAATTCAGCTTTTAAAGACGAATTTGCAAAGCGTAATATTATTTTGTTTTGCGGGAAAAAATAATATTTCCGATAAACGACTATATTACGGGGGTAAATCTTGGATTTTATCGAGGAAAAGCGTATTTTTGAGTAATTATTTGTGATTAAATCCGGGAAACAATGCAGCAAAATACATCAAATTCGGTAATTTTACAAGAAGTTGGACGAAAGACCGTCGCAGTTGTCGACGATGAGGCAGATATTGTCGAACTTGTTTCTGTCAATTTGCAAAAGCATGGCTTTATTGTTCGAGAATTTTACGACGGAAACTCTTTTCTGCAATATCTAAAAACAGAAACGCCGGATCTTGCGGTTCTCGATCTGATGTTGCCCGATACGGACGGCATGGAACTATGTAAATTCATTCGCCGGCACGAAGAAACAGCAAATATTCCGGTAATAATTTTGACGGCAAAAGGCGACGAAACAGATAAGATTCTCGGATTCGAACTCGGGGCTGATGACTATATTACAAAGCCGTTTTCGCCAAGGGAGTTTATTGCACGTGTAAAAGCCGTGTTAAGACGCGAAGGTAAGCAATTCAAAACTAAGATAGTTAATATTGGTGACTTAATACAAATCGATACGCAAAAACACGAAGTCTTCGTCTCTGATTCGAAAATATATCTTACGGCGACCGAGTATAAGATTTTAAGTTATATTTCCGAAAAAATCGGTTGGGCATATTCTCGCGAGCAAATTTTGGAGCATCTTGGCGTGCAAGATAAGGGAGTGCTTGACCGCACTGTCGATGTGCATATCAAAAATTTGCGTGAAAAACTTGGTGTAGATGCCGGCAAACTGATAAAAAATATTAGAGGCTTCGGCTATAAAATTGAACAAAAATGAGCGAAAAATGTGGCGAAATACAAACGAAATCGACAGAAAGTATAAGCGGAACATCATTTTAGGGGTTCTGTGGCTTTTGATGGTCGGGCTTTCTGTGTATCTTTGCTACGATTATTCGATTTCTGCGATGAACTTTTCGCCTTCACAGCCGGTTAATTTTTCCCATAAAGCACATATTGAAAAATATGGCATGAAATGCACATTTTGTCATTCGTCCGCGACTTCTTCCGATTATTCGAATCTGCCGACAACGTATAGCTGCATGGTATGTCATATTGCATTAAGGAACGAGACG
>JAQUZU010000019.1:15591-16760 GCA_028691175.1 Candidatus Kapaibacterium sp.
TTTGCGCTTGATTATAAGCGTTCGCCTGCATTACTTTCGTTAATCGATGAAACCGCAAGGCAAAAACATAATGTAATATTTTATGATTTCAAGGAGTTAGTGGATTTATCCGATAGTAACTCTTTACCGGTGGATGAAATGCTGCGTGCAGGCGGAATTACCGCCTTTATAGATTGCCAGAATCTAATTGCTTCAGGTTTGTATAAGCACCATAAATATTTGAAAAATAAACTAAATAGCACAAGGTGTTTCGCCTTGGGCTATTATAAATTGCCGGGCGAATTGCATTCTGTCTGCATGATTCCGAAAGCACACTTCTTGGAGACGTGGAGCGACTGCCTGACACTCGGCGGCGACTATTACATTCAGCAACCGACAGTCCGGAAATTAAATTCCGACGCGATTTCCGCAGATGAATTAATCTTCTTAATTTCCAGAAAGTTAGGTTGTGTTTCATCAGAAAATGCTGAAGCGTTATACGACTATATAAAATTAAATCTTGGCGACGAAAAAATATTTGAGCAAGCAATTCTTTCGGGGGTAAATGGAGAAAATATTCCGAATGTAAGGCAGATTGCTTCCGCAAAGTTATTTTCCGAATCGTTCGACGTATTTCCGGATGAAAAGTCCGATTTCATGCGTTTGTATCCGCAGCGTAGCCCGATAATCAGATCTTTCGAAGATTATATGAATCCTTTTCTTCGTGAGATAAAAAATCCGGCTACTTCAATTGCATTCTATAACGTCTTGGAAATAAACAGTTTTACAGCAAGAAACCTGCAAGTTTCTGTCGGCGATTTCGTAAAAATCTCAGCAAGCGGAGAATCTGCGGAATTACCTGTTGCGATTAATGACAATCTCCCGAACAATGCACTGATTACAAACACGGAGTTTGGATATGGGCATGAAGAGTATGACGGAGCGAACATAAACAATATAATTTATGCCGATTTTGATTGCAATCCGCAAATCAATGTATACAAAATCGGAAGACACCGCGATATTCCGTATAAATTCGATGAAATACGAAATAAATCGACGAATTTTTTGATAAATATCAAAAAAATAGATAAATTTACAACTTATAAAAAAATACAATATCTAGAGCACAGATACGGACTTTTAATCGATCTAAATTTATGTAACGGGTGCTCTGCGTGTGTTGTTGC
>JAQUZU010000019.1:16860-23254 GCA_028691175.1 Candidatus Kapaibacterium sp.
GAAAAATTGTATCAGATCGTATTTGGTTCGGCAAATAAGCCGTCTGTTTTTTACAAACTCGGATAATTAGATGCATGAAATTATAGATAAATTGAGAGAGAAAAATCTAGCGGTGCTGGACGGCAAGACGGGAATAAATTTTCGGCTTGTGTTTCTGTTGTCGCTTATTTTGCTTGCACAGGGAGTCGTATCGTTTGCGATGACGATGAATCAGGGACTTGAACTCTGGGGACTTGACAATAAAACTGCCTGGGGAATTACGATTACGAATTTCGTTTTTTGGATCGGGCTTGCACATTCCGGAACTTTGATTTCGGCTGTGCTGTATATTTTTCATCAGAGTTGGCGAAACCAGATCAACCGTGCTGCGGAGGCAATGACGCTGATTGCGATTCTTTGCAGTTGCGTTTTTCTTTTTGTGCATACCGGACGCCCGTGGCTTTCATGGATCTGGATGATGCCGTATCCGAATCAATTCGATTTGTGGCTGAATTTCCGTTCGCCACTTTTTTGGGATTTTATCGCGATTATAACGTACTTTGTGGTGTCGCTGATATTTTGGTATTTGGGGATGCTCCCGGACTTATCTTATTATAAAAGTAAAACTTCGAGCAAAATTCGCCAAAAAATTTATGCATTTATGAGTATCGGCTGGATTGGTAGTCGGCGGCAGTGGCAAAGTTATCTAAAACTTTATGGCATTATCGCCGGAATTGCAACCGCACTGGTTGTGTCTGTGCATTCGGTTGTGTCGATGGATTTTGCTTTGACGGCACTGCCGGGCTGGCATTCGACGATTTTTCCGCCGTATTTTGTTGCCGGAGCGATTTTTTCCGGTTCTGCTATGCTGGTGATATTGATGAATATTTTGCGATATTGTTTTGATGTAAAGGATTTTATCACGATTAATCATATAGAAAAACTAAACAAACTTATCTATTTGATGTCGTGGATTGTTCTTTTTTCATATATCATCGAAATTTTCGGCGTATTTTTTAATTCGGATTATTACGAACAGCAACTGATTGATATCAAACTTCACTCGCCGATTTTCTGGCTGATGGTGTTGTTTAATTGCGTTCTTCCGCATTTGTATATGTCGAAAGTTAATCGCCAGAGTGCCGGAATATCGTCTGTGATTTCAATTTTTATCATAATCGGCATGTGGCTCGAGCGGTTTAACATTGTGATTTATTCGCAAAAAAATGCACTTATCGCTACGGACACAATTCGCTATACTCCGACTTTTATTGAGGTCAGCCTGTTTTTAGGCAGTCTTGGATTGTTCGGAGTTCTTTATATGTCATTCATTAAATTATTGCCATTAATTCCTACTTGGGAGGTTGCCAGCGATGAAAAAAAGTTGCGAAATAATATGCCCAATTCATAATTATAATGCCGTAATCGAGGTGTTGCAGCGTTTCCGAATAAATTATGAGGACGAATATTCAATTATCGAGCCGCCGTCTACTACTGAAAATCCGCGAGTTACGGCATTATATGGAGTATTCGGAACTCTGTTTGCAATCGTGGCGATTTGCCTGAGCTTTTATTTTCTTCACTGGACACAAGTGATTAGTTATCCGATTAATGTAGGCGGACAACTTGATTTTGATTTTATTTCGTCGATTCCGATTGCTTTTGAAATGACTGTGCTGTGTGTGGTGTGCGGTTTGTTTCTGATTTTTCTGCTGACAAACCGAATGATGATGTTTCAGAGGTCCAAAACAGAAGACACGCGTACAATATATATAGATGTGATTTATAACCTCGACTTGTTGAGATCGAAGTTGGAACCATTTGGCGTAGTGATTAAACATGCGAAAAAATAAAGTGATAAAATATATTATGTTTATAATTTTGTGGATGATACCCTTGGGCGGACTTGTTTTTTCGTTTCTCTTGCGGAATGATTTCCTGAAGCAGTTGAACAAAAATCAGCCGTTTGAATTGATTCCGGATATGGATAATTCTCCGGCTCAAAAGTCGCAGAGTCGAAATATTTTCTTTCCGGGCAAAGGGGCAGATGCGTTCTATCCGGAAAATTCGATTTCGCAGAGCGGTAAACTCTATTCAATAGAGCAAACCGAAATCGAACGTGCCGGCGAAAATGGCGAAAATCCTTTGCCGAAAACTCCGCTCGTTTATCGTTACGGCAAGCATTTGTTCGAGACTCATTGTGCGTATTGTCATAATTCGAATGGCGACGGAAATGGAAGCATAATGACAAAAATTGTCCTGAAGGAAGACGAGGAAGGTTTCCCCGGACCGCCGGATATTCGTACAAGTGCTGTTTCGCGAGAGCCGGACAGCCGGATTTTTCATATTTTGAGTGCCGGGCAAAACTTGATGTTTCCCGTTGCATATAAACTTAACACCACTGACCGCTGGGCTTTGGTTAGATATTTCAGAACATTACAAGGAATAGAAGAATATGCTCGATAAAATTTTGGGAGTGCTGTTTGCGATAATTCTCCTCGTCTTCAACTTCTATGACGACAGCCGATTTGTCGGAAATCTTGTGCAGAGCAACGCGATGCTGTTCGGCATGCTTTATGTCGGAATAATTTTTTATCTGATACAGGAAAATCTGAAGTCCGCATTGCATGCGCGTTTGCACCGGTTTATGGAGACATTTTTCCGAGTGCGATATTTCTTTATATTGTTCTTTTTGTTTACGCTGTTTTTCGCACGCGACTATGTATCTTTTTTCCAGATATCGTATTTCAATGACTTTACGCGGTCGTGGTTCAATGATACTTTTTATGTAATAAGGCAGTTTGGATATCTGCTTTTAGTCTGCGGATCGCTGTATTATATTCATTATAAAGATAAGCCGGAGTATGCGTTTAACTATTTGCTGTTATTTATACTTAGTTTTGTCTTTATCCCGTATTCGTACGACTTGCTGGCGTTTGTGCAGGACATTACGATTCGACATTTCTGGCAGAGCACAATTTGGACTTTCTATACTTTTGTGAACTTATTGCTGATGTTTGTCGCGGTAATGTTGATTACAAATTCGCTGCTCGATAAAAATAAAGAATTCGGCGATTATACCGCACGGATGTCCGGAATGCTTTTTGGCTTTAATATTTTGTGGTCGTATTTGTTTATTTGTCAGTTTTTGATTGTGATGTATGGCAATGTGCCGAGTATAACCGAAGGGTATAATATTCGTTTTGAATATTCGTGGTTGCTTTATCAGGCATTGGTAATGCTTCTGCATTTGGTTCTGCCGTTCTTTTTGCTGTTTACGCGACGTTCCAAGACAAACTCGACCAATATTCTGATGGCATCATACTCGACTATAATGGCGATCATGCTCGATTTTATGTGCTATTTTGTGCCGGCATTTTCGAAAGTCGGGATTTCTTTCTATGAATACTTGTTCTTTATTGTTACATTTGTAGTCTTTGCCATTATATATATCAACAGTCTGTTTAAAAATAACAGAACCGCAATCGATCAAAATCGGGAATAATTAAGCCATGAAGCAAATTGATACTTTGTCCGGATACGAAGGACGCGAGTTAATAAATAAAATTTTCAAGGAGTTGCGCTACGAAAAGCAGGTGAGCGGACTCTCTGCGTTGATTACGTGCTGGAAATTATGCACGAACGAACGTGAATTATTTCGCTATTCCAAAGAGGAAGTAACGATTGCGCACCCGCTGGGATTGCTATCCGGAACTGCGATTTGGCTCGAAGAAATTGTCAATCGCTACTACTATTCGACGATGAATTCGTTCGTATATTTCGGCGCGGCAGTGCTTTTGGTGCTAATTGGTGTGCGGCGTTTCAGCCAAAATGTCAGCGATGATATTGTAATTTTCGGTATTGTATTCGAAGCAATGATGCTTTTGATGATGTTTTCCGTGATGCTGTTTTCGCCGAATGAAGCACAAGAAGAAACTCAGGACGAAGAAAGTGCAACTCAAGAATCGCTAAACGAACTCATTATCGAAGTGGGCGAGGTCAGTCGCGATTTTGCTGCAATAACAGTGCAATTCGAGCAAATTACCGATACCATGAAAGAAGTGATGAACCAGCAGCGCGAGTTGATAAACAACGTTTCTGACCTTGCACGTGCAAATGCCTTGGCAGTAGCGCCGAGTCCGGAATTAATTACTACTATGAAACAGACAAACGAAACTCTCCGGCAATTTGGCGACACGATGGATAAATTAAATTCCGGAATTGAGCAAATCAAGATTGAAGAAATTGATTTCGCCGTAAAGAAAGAACTTTCGAACATGTTAAATTCGAAGATGAAAAATGCCGACTAAACACACATATAAGCGCCGCACGGTTGAAATATACTTTGTCCTCTATTTATCTGCGTTGCTGTTCATTTTGCCGGATCGCAAGCAGGATACCGTACATAGTTCGGCCGATCGATTTGTAGCGGAATTGCCGTTTAATATTTTTCCGGAGAAAACGAATCTTAACGCCCGTCTTACGTTTGATTCGCTCGGCACAGAAGTTGTGGCACTTGATTCTGTGAATAATATTTTCTATTCCGGCGATGTTAATAATGTAAATTATGAGTTTGTGGTTTATGATGCTTTTATGAAGCAGAAGTTCCGGGTGAATAATGATGTCGCATCTAAGCATTATAGAATTGTTCGAAACGACAAAAATAAATCGGTCGCTTTTTACTGGAAACCGTCGGAAAATGAACGCGAAAATAAGTCGTATATTGTACAGGTTATAGCAACTGCAGAACCGAAAAACGGGAGCAAAGCCGGCATAATATATCAGGCAAAAACGCAGTTTTCGTTGAATTTGCTGATAAATACCGATGTGATTCCGAGCGATACGATAAGTGCGAATGAGGAAATTTCGCAGTTCGAACGCTATACGAAATTAATGGATTCAATTCGCCGAATTGAGTCGCAGAGATTTACCGTCGGACGGGTGGAATTCGATTTGGCGCCCGAACGCGAATTAATTCGCCAGGTTGCATATCAAAAATGGGTAAATGTTATCAATGTTTATAACGTTAATCTTCTGAAAGATCTGAAAAACAAACCGCAAATTATCGTCTCCGGCTCTGCAAATCAGCGCTATCACGACGTGAATACAGAAATTTATCGAGATAAAATCGTATTAAGCGGAAGCACTCCGCCAAGCGGAAAAATAAATATTAAAGTGGTGGTCGACAGGCGAAACGACTCGAGGCAAAAAAGCATCAGTTTCTCTGTAATGCCGATTGGAATAGAAGCGCCGAGTTTTGATCGCAAAATGTATGTCGGTAAGACCTATACGATTGATCCACAAATGCCGATGCTCGACCGCGATACGAAAGTTGTGCTTCGCTGCGACGATAAAATTTTGTCTTCAAACTCGCAGGGAACCAAATTCCGTTTTACGCCGTCAAGTGATTTGATCGGCAAAACTCTGCAACTGGATCGTTATATCGATAATTCCATTATTCCGGAGGAAAACAGAATTGTCATATCGGATTATCCGGGACCGGAAATAATTTCTATGAGGTCGGTGAGGTCAGGCGAAGCAATCGAAGTAAAAGTAAAATCCTATGGAATTTTCGGAAGCGAAAAAAACTTGGTTGTGTCGTTCGAAATATCCGGAAATGCTTCGTATCGCGAACTATACGGCAATCTCGAAGAGGGCAAAGACGGCTTCTATTCGATTCAGACGTTTGTATTTTCGCCAAAGAAATCGGATAGAAAATTCGAATTCGACGCTGTTGCCGTAGATAAATCCGGAAAAAAATCGAAAAGTAGAACATATTCTGCCGAATAACGTAACATTAGAAAAACAATTCCGTATTTAAATACACGGTAAATATTCAAAAATCACTGAGACTAAATATGAAAAAGTATATGTTTGCTTGGATTTGCTGGTTGGGGCTTATGACTTCTACTATGTCACTCAACGCGCAGTTTTCCGGCAGTAATGCGAAAACCTATTCGTTAAAAAATTGCATAGAAATTGCTCTCGAAAATAATCCGGATATAAGGCTTGTACGGCAACAATTAGATATTTCCAAAGCAGGCAAAAAGCAGGCAACCGGTTCATATTTGCCATCGGCAACTTTTTCGATGGGATACTCGCGGGATTTAAATCCGGAGGAATCTCGAACTGCAAATATTAACGGACAGATTATCGGAGTGTCCGGTTCCGAACCAAATTCGTACAATATGAGCGTGGGACTCGGATATACAATATTTGACGGATTTGCACGAGCAGCAAGTTATGATCAAGCTGAAATTGGCATGGAATCAAGCAAATTAAACATAAAAGCAAACGAAGATTACGTTAATTATAATGTCAGAAGATTGTTTATCGAAGTGATAAGACTTCAGGAGTCGCTGAAATTACAAGAGGAAAATCACAAACTCGGGCTGGCAGAATTCGATGCAATTAA
>JAQUZU010000136.1 GCA_028691175.1 Candidatus Kapaibacterium sp.
TCAAGTACCGAACGCAACATCGAAACAGTTTCCGGACGAATCTACGACGCAATTTTTTCATCACTTGCTGCGTGCGATTCGAGTATAGATAATTTCCGTTTTTCAAGTGCCCGGACAAGTTACATTCCCGGACAGGTCGACAGCAGTAAATATTCTTTTACTTTTGCTGCGTCACTGCAGCTGATTCACGCTTATCACCATCTCTGCGGAGATAATTTCACGCGTTCGCTCGCAAGCCTTGTAGCGCTATGGCGAGAATTCGATGCAGCCTGGTATCGCTCTATATATGCAACCAAATGGAAGAATCCCGTAATCGAATACCACCACGAATTAATAGAAGCAGGTCTTTTTGAACCATACTGCTATTTATTGTATCGCATGGGCGATACGAAAGAATTTGAAAAATATGCTCGCAATAATGCCGACAAATTACAAAAACTTGCCAAATATATGAGCGTCAGCCCGATGAAACTCGGCGAAGGATACAATGTAAGCAAAGTCTATGGTTATTAAATGCTGCAACCCAATATCATATTTTCAATATATACACTTAGGAAGCAACTAAATATTTACATACACTAAAATTTAAATCTTTATGCGTCTAATTTTTTTTTAAAAACCAGTAAATTATCACATTATTTTAAATATTAAGGAATAACAATGAAGAAACTTCTTCTAATCGTCTCTATGTGTTTGATTTCATTCAGCCTGCAAGCTCAGGATCTGCCTGCAATCAAATATAATAGTTTGTCAGACCCGATGCCGACCGACCCGAAAGTTAAAATCGGCAAACTCGCCAATGGGTTGAAATACTATATCCGCGAAAACAAATTGCCGGAAAAACGTGCCTATCTTCAGATTGTAGTGAAAGCCGGCTCTATCGATGAAGATAACGATCAGTTCGGTTTGGCTCACTTCATCGAACACATGTGCTTTAACGGTACAAAACATTTTCCGAAAAATGACTTGATTAAAGTTATTGAATCAAGCGGAATGAAATTTGGACAAGACCTTAATGCAAATACTTCATTCGACAGAACTTACTACCTCTTGCAGATTTCGACAGAATCTGAAAAGAATTTCGAGGACGGTATGCAGATTTTGCAGGACTGGCTCGCAAATGTATCTTTTGACCCGGAAGAACTTGAGAAAGAACGTAAGGTAATCCTGGAAGAATGGCGTCTTGGACGTGGTGCGGGCGAACGCATTCAAAAGCAACAATTTCCCAAAATGCTTTACGGCTCAAGATACGCAGACCGCGACGTAATCGGCGACACAGCAACAATTTTGCATGCTCCGCGCGAGGTTTTCCTGCGCTACTATAAAGATTGGTATCGCCCGAATCTTTCTGCTGTAATTTTAGTTGGCGATTTCGACGCAACAGTCGCAGAAAATAAAATAAAAAAATACTTCGAACCCATAAAAAATCCTACTCCGGAACGTGAAAAAATTTACTATTCTATCCCGGAACACAAAGAGCCACAAATATCAATCGCCAGCGACAAAGAAATGCCGTATTCGATGATTCAGATGCTCTTTAAACGCAAAGCTCAACCACAAGGCTCATTCAAGAATTATCGCGACGGATTTGTACATAACCTTGCAGCAACAATGCTTTCTCTGCGTTATAACGAATTAACACGCAAGGCTAAACCGCCATTCATGTATGCCGGCGGAGGCTACCAAAACAATATGCAAATCAGCGACTTAGCCGCTTTTACACTTATTTGTATGCCACAAACCGGAGACATTATGGGTGGTTTCCGTGCATTACTTGAAGAAGCATTTCGTGCAAGTCAACACGGCTTTACGGCAACCGAACTTGAACGTGCCAAAACTACAATTTTAAAAAGTTATGAAACTTCATATAATGAACGCGACAAGAGCGAATCCGAAGGTTATGCAAGCGAATACTTCCGCAACTTCATGTTTAACGAAGCAATGCCGGGCATCGCATATGAATATGCTTTTGCACAGAAAGAAGTACCGGGAATAACACTCGAAGAAATCAACCAGTCAATTAAAGGCATGCTCGTAAACAATAATTTATTTATTGGTTTGTCTTTGCCGGAAAAAGACGACATAGAAAAACCAACCGAAGCCGAAATAATGAGAGTATTTAACGAAGTAGCAAACAGCAAACTCGACGCTTATGTTGATAACGTAACTACAGAACCGTTATTAAAACGCAAACCGAAAGCCGGCAGAATCAGCGAAGTGAAAGACGTCGCGAACCTTGGTGCAAAAGAATACACACTCTCTAACGGCGCGAGAGTAATCACCAAAAAGACAGACTTCAAGAACGACGAAGTGCAAATGCGTGCATTCAGTTATGGTGGCACATCGCTTATGAGCGATGCAGATTTCCGCACAGGCGAAAACGCTGCCGGTATTATTGATGCCTGCGGTCTCGGCAAATTTGATCAAAACACACTTACTAAGATGTTGCAAGACAAAATGTGCGGAGTTTCTCCATACATTGACGATATTAACGAAGGCGTTAGCGGTTCTACAACTCCGCAAGATATGGAAACATTCTTCCAGTTGCTCTACTCGTATTTCAAATCGCCACGTACCGACACCGATGCTTTCGCAGCTTTTATTTCTAACACACGCGACCAACTTGAAAATCAAGACAAAGATCCGTCTTCAATCTATCGCGATACAATTATGGCAACTTTATCAAATTACCACAAGCGCGGTTTGCCGTTTGAAACCAAACATTTAGATCAGATTAAACTCGAACGTGCAATGGAACTCTATAAAGAACGTTTTGCAGATGCAGGCGACTTTACATTTGTATTCGTAGGCAATTTTGATCAAAATGAACTTGAAAATTACATTAAAACATATATTGCATCTCTGCCGGGAAAGAACTCGAAAGAGAAATTTGTTGACGTCGGGATCGAATCACCAAAAGGCAAATACACAAAAATTGTAAAAAAAGGTACAGATAAAAAATCAACAGTCATGTTGAGATTCTATAATGATTATGAATTTAGCAGTGAAAACAATTATGCACTCAGCACACTGGCAGAACTTACAAATATTCGCCTTTACGAGCAAATTCGCGAGGATAAAGGCGGAGTTTACGGTGTAGGTTTTGGACTTCGTGGGTCTAAATATCCGAAAGCAAAATATACCGGAACGGTTTCATTCGGTTGCGACCCGGATCGCGTAGATGAACTTATCTCGGCAACTGAAAAAGTTTTAAATGACTTTAAAACTACACTTGCAACTGATGAAGAAGTTGCAAAAGTAAAAGAACTTCAGAAAAAAGCACTCGAGAAAAGCTCTAAAGAAAACGACTATTGGATGAACGTAATTTACAGTTCATATTTCCTGAACGAACCGGCTTCGACAATCGAAGAAAAGTTGCAACGTATCGAAAAGTTGACTGCAAAAGATATTCAGGAAGCTGCAAAGAAATATCTGAATTTTACTAACTACGGCAAATTTATTTTGAATCCGGAAAATTAGTCAGCAGATATCTTCAAAAACTAAAGGGACGATAATTCGTCCCTTTTTTTACGTTTTAAACATTATTATACGCATCAATATCGATTGAAATACGCACATCGCGACTTGCAAAATTTTTCAAGTATTCATTACGTGCATGGCGAATCATTCCGCGAACAAACGCCCCGGACGGATCTGCCCGCTTGCTGTCTTTGATTACAATAATTCGGCGATATTGCTCGCGAAGTTTTTCGATAAGTGGCGGAGTCGACGGATAGATAATAATTCCGCTCGCCGGCACAAGCAACGAGCGAAATGTGTCCGCATGCTGCACAGTAAGACGCTGATTTTCGGAGGAGAACTCAATTATCACGAGACGCGAAAACGGCGGAAAATTTGCCTCGCGACGTTGCGCAAGTTGAAATTGATACACGGCTTCGTAATCTCCGGCAAGCACTGCACGAATAATTGCATCGTCCGTTTTCGTTGTTTGAATAAGTACCGAAGAAGGCGAATGCTTATTTTCCGATTTTCGTCCTGCACGTCCGGCAACCTGAGTCAGCAATTGAAAAGTTCGCTCGCCGGCACGGAAATCGTTCATCATCAGCGACTGATCCGCGTTAATGACTCCGACAAGCGTAACTCGTTCGAAGTCCAAGCCCTTAGCAACCATCTGGGTACCGACCAAGATATCGGTTTCTCCTTTCGCAAATCTTTCAAGTATTCGGCGATGTGCTCCCTTCGAAGCAGTTGTATCCGAATCGAGGCGCTCAATTTTTACGCAATGTTGCTCAGTATGTGCTTGATTAAAGAATTCTTCAAGTTCTTCCTCGACCATCTGCGTACCACTACCCTTTACGGATAGTTTTACCGAACCGCATTCCGTGCATGCATGTTCTGCCTGAACAGTATATCCGCAATAATGACATTTTAGTTGATTTTTCGCTTTATGATATGTTAATTTCACGTCGCAATACGGACAGCCGGGAACATTTCCGCAATCGTCGCACTGCAAATACGAGGCGAAACCGCGTCGATTTTGCAAAAGAATCGTTCCTTCATGCCGTGCAATTCGCAGCGAGATTTCATCTAACAATTCCTTTGATAGCGTTTTGTAGATTTGTCCGCTCTTCTGTGCGGACAACATATCAACAGCCCTCAACGCCGAATTCTGAGTATTAAGTGGTGAATCAGTCAAGCCAAATGCTGTTTCATATACCTCGAGTGTCGCGGTTTGTTTACTTGCTTTCGCCGGTCTGTTTTTGATTTCGAGCAGTTCATACTTTTCGTTTCGTGCATTATACATAGACTCCAGAGACGGGGTCGCACTGCCAAGAAGCACGCG
>JAQUZU010000137.1 GCA_028691175.1 Candidatus Kapaibacterium sp.
ATTTCTCGCGCTCATCGCTTTTGCGAAGCGTTCGTGCTCTGGGTGTGTTAAATTATTTCACACCTGAGTCACTAATGAAATTTGACGTAAATCCGGTAGATGACGAAAATGTAGATATCACCTATCATGTAGAAGAGCAATCGACAGAAACGTTTAACGCGTCAATCGGTTATGCAGGAAGTTACGGTTTAACCGGAGCAGTCGGTATTTCGTTTAACAACTTCTCGCTCACAGAGCCGCTTCGAGGCGGTGGTGGCCAGGTCTTTAGTTTCCAATGGGAAATGGGGCAGGCAAGCCGCTATCAATCAATTTCATTGGGATTTACAGAACCATGGCTCTTAAACACCCCGACCACTGTCGGCTTCAATATCTTTGATACTCGATACAATTATGTATGGAATTTCCGCCAGACAGGTGTTGCAATTAACATAGGACGCCGTCTGAAATGGCCTGATGATTATTTCCGTGCTGACTGGGGAGTAAGAATCAAAGAAAACGACGTAGACGAATCGAGCGGAAGCAGTTACTACCGTTCGGGGAAATATACCGAAATCACAATTTCGCAGACAATATCGAGAATAAGTCTGAACAACACTTTTCTGCCGACCTCCGGCTCGCGTTTCTCGCTTGCAACTTCGTGGGCAATGGGTGCGATCGGACTTGGCGAAACAGATTACTTGAAGGCGCACATGAAATTTGAATTCAACGAGCCTCTCGCACAAATCGAAGGTATGGATCGCTTGGTATTCTTCATGAGTTCTGAAATTGGCTACATCGCAAGTTTGAAAAATAGCGACGCTATCTCCCCTATCGAACTTTACAAAATGGGCGGCAACGGCTTAGGATCATTCGGCGTAACACCGCTTCGTGGCTATTCTGATGAATCGGTTGGCGAAGGAGATGGCGGCAGAATGCTTATCAAACACGTCGCAGAATTACGTTTCGCAGTCTCTCAATCTACTATGCCGATATACGTCTATGTATTCGGCGAAGCCGGAAACGTTTGGGGCAAACTTCGCGATGCTGATCCGTTCACACTGTGTCGCTCCGCCGGCTTAGGCGTTCAAATGATGATGAACCCGATCGGCGTTATTGGTTTCAGTTACGGTTACGGATTTGACAACGAAAACACGGCACTTAAACCTGCCGGCTGGAAATTCTTATTCCACTTAGGACAATAACATTTATATAATAACATAATTGAGGAATTATACAATGAAAAATGTAAGCAAAATATTTACCATTTTGGTGGCAATTATTACACTGACAATTGGTGCAAACGCACAAACGACAAAAAATAAGGAACTGAAAATCGGAGTTGTAGATGTAGAAAAAATAGTAAAAGAGATGCCGGAAGCATTGCAAGCAGACCAAACTCTGAAAGAATTGCAGAAAACATATCAGGATACCCTGAACACAATGCAAAACGATTTGGTCGCTCGTGCTGAAAACTATCAGAAACAAAGAGGCATGATGACTGCAGACAAGCAAAAAGCCGAAGAGGAAAGTTTGCGTGCCGCTGAACAGGCTCTTTACAGCTATAAAGATACAAAATTTGCCGAAATATCCGAAAAACGTGAAATATATCTTGCTCCTATTCGTCAAAAAGTATCGAACGCAATTGAAGCAGTCGCAAAAGACGAAAGCTTAGGTTTCGTGCTTGATAAAGGCAATGGTAATATCTTATATTCAGAAGAAAAGTATGATATTACATTCAAAGTTATCGACAAAATGAAACGCGGAAGCAAATAGTCTTGTTTTTTTTCAACAAATGTAAAAGACAAATGACAAATCGTAGAAATATTACCGGCATTTCAGCAATTATTATTTTGATGTTGCTTGGTATGAATTATAAAGCCTACTCGCAAAGAGTAGGTTTTATTGCATCTGATCAAATCCGCGAACTCTTCCCGGAAGCCAAACAATCCGACCAGCGTATCCAGACAATTACTGACGAATGGAAGCGCGAACGAAAAGAGTACGACCAGCAAATTGAAGCAAAAGAGTTTGAGATTAACAAAAACCGACTTATTTGGACTGATGCAGAAAAGTTAGATGCTGAAAATGTG
The DNA here is from genome assembly GCA_028691175.1 of Candidatus Kapaibacterium sp. Taxonomy (GTDB): domain Bacteria; phylum Bacteroidota; class Ignavibacteria; order Kapaibacteriales; family UBA2268; genus CALLXS01. The sequence goes on from JAQUZU010000137.1 coordinate 2,070, forward strand.
CTTAGTCAGTTAAAATCAATACGTGCTGAATACGTTAAATTAAAATATGCAGTTGGTGGTGAATACGAGCAAATTTGTAAGGCGATCAAAAAACCGGTAGAAGAGAAAATTTTTGCCGCTGTGCAAAAAGTCGCAGCAACAGAAGGCTATGATATGGTCTGGGATAAGTCAATCCAACCGCTTTCGTATGTGAATTTCAAGTATGATCTTACTCTGAAAGTTCTAAAAGAACTCGGTGTCGATGTTGAGGCACTCGAGAAAGAACAGCAAGAAAAGATCAATAAAGATCCGCGCAACAGCGAGAAAAACCGCTCGAAAACCACCCCGACCAAAAAGACTCGAAAGAGAAGAACTGAAATCGAAAAAACGACTACAGATGAAGCTCCGAAAGTAGAACAAACGGAAACTTCAGCCGAACCGACGACTACACCAAAAAACAAAGAAAGTAAAACTGAAATCGAGGAAAAGAAATAGCTGATGAAATTTGAAGTTGCAAAAACAATTCGAGAAATTGCACAAATTCTCGGTGGAAAAATTGTCGGAAACCCCGAAAAGACAATATCTGCTATTAGCCGAATCGAAGACGCCGAAGGTAGCGACATTACTTTTATCGCAGATGCGAAATATCTGCACTTCCTGACTGAATCAGCAGCCGGATGCTACTTGGTACCGACAAATTTAGATGTCTCTGAGTATTTTGACAAGAATTTCATTATGGTGGAAGATTCACGTAAGTCATTGAATTATATGCTAAATATGATTGCATCTGCTCATCGGCAAAAGTTTTCTTCATACATACATCCGTCGGCATCAATTGGCGAAAATTGCATAATAGCGAAATCCGCTTATATCGGTGCAAATGTCTCAATCGGAGATAATTGCGTGATTGAAGAAAATGTAATTCTGCGTCCGGGTGTAGTGCTTTATAATTTTGTAAAAATTGGAAAAAACTCTACGCTACACGCAAATGCGGTCTGCTACGACGAAATAGAAATCGGCGAGAATTGCATTATTCATGCCGGTGCGGTAATCGGTTCGGACGGCTTCGGCTTTGAAGAGCAAAAGGACGGTTCATGGATAAAAATTCCGCAACTCGGAAATGTTCGCATCGGAGATAATGTAGAAATCGGTGCAAATACTGCCATAGATCGTGCACTGCTCGGCTCAACCGTAGTCGAAAACGGAGTAAAACTCGACAACCTTATTCATATAGCACACAATGTAACTGTGGGCGAAAATACTGCAATGGCTTCACAAGTTGGCGTTGCCGGCTCTACGAAGATCGGCAAAAGAAATCGCTTTGGCGGTCAGGCGGGAATTGCAGGTCATATCGAAACCGCAGATGACGTTATCCTCTTGGCACGTAGCGGGGTTGGAAAGTCGATACCGGAGAAAGGATTCTACTTCGGTGCTCCGGCTCGCGAACGTATGAAAGCCTTTAAAATTGAGGCAGTTATAAATAATTTGCCGGAATTGAAGCGTGACGTCGATAAACTAAAAAAAGCAGAACGATAAGGGATATTCGCTATGAAAAAGCATCTTCTGTTCCTATTTGCATTCGTTTTCATGACTTTTTCCGCAGTTGCGGAAATGAAAACAATTCAGATTCTCTATACTTCTGACGAACACGGATATATAGAGCGTAGTGGTGAGAATGGTGGTGCTGCGGAGATGTATCAGAAATGGTTGTTGGAAGATAGCATTAAGACTATTCCAACATTGATTTTAAGCGGTGGCGATAATAACACAGGCCCTGTTATTTCCGCAATAACTAAGGGAAAGGCAACTGTTGAAGTAATGAAAGCAATGGGTTACCATTGCGACGTTATTGGCAACCACGAAATTGATTTTGGACAGGACGCTTTTATCGAACAAGCCAAAATCAGGAACTTCCCCACTTTGTCGGCAAATCTACAAGTACTGAAAAGTTGTAAAATACCCGAAAAATACATACAGCCATACTATGAGACAGAAATTAATGGGCTAAAGATCTTGATTATCGGGCTGACAACGTTCGATTTTACGTCATTAACTATTCCGCCAAATGTCAACGGAATGCGCATTACAAGCTATTTGGATGCTTTAACTCCATACAAGGATAAAATTAAAAACGCTGATGTCGCAATACTGCTTTCGCACGCTTGCATTGATGAAATTCAAGAACTATACACGCAGCATATTAAAGACTGGGGTATAGACTTATTCTGCAACGCGCATTGCCATATTTCCGAAAGCAACCTAATCGACAATATCCCATTTGTGCAGGGCGACCCATTTTTACACGGGTATCACAAACTCGTCCTGAACCGCGACTCGAAGAACGGACTTATCAGATTTTCGCATATAGAACACAAAATAAATAATTATACCTGGAAAAATCCACAAATCGACAGTATTATCACACAATGGAAGCAGTCGACAAGCGACCAAATACTTGAGGTAATCGGATATGCCGATTTCGATATTGCCGTTGATAATCCGGGACTAATAAACATGATGCTGTACTCGTGGTTACACAAATTTCCTTCTGCATCAGTCTGCTTAATGAATCGCGGTGGTGTTCGGCAGGGAATTCCCAAGGGCGACATTACGGTAGGGACTTTAATGGGAATTTTGCCGTTCGAAAATCAACTCTACCTCATCAAAATGCGTGGCAAAGACATCAAAACAGTTATCACGAACAGTAACCCATATGTTGCAGGTGTAGACGTAAAAAGCGATTTTAAACT
>JAQUZU010000020.1:0-16125 GCA_028691175.1 Candidatus Kapaibacterium sp.
GATGCAATCATACCGACTGCCATTAAAGTAAAAAATGTTCCGCCCTCAATTGCCAAGCCGATTTCTTTGATATACATTGCTATGTAGTTTGTTATGCACGCGTACGGAATAGCAAAAAGTAAAAACGAGAGGCCGGCGGGAAGCCCTTTTAAGAGTATAAAGCGGTCGAGCGAAACGACCGGACTTTGCACTGCGGGGCGAAATTTAAGTTTTACAAACGATGAAAGCAATACTCCTAAAGCACTGATACAAAAGCAGATAGCGAAAATAACCGAGCATGAATATGAATGATATAAAAATAGTGCAGCCATCGGTCCGAAGCACATAGCAAGGTTGTTTGCAATGCCGTAATATCCGATGCCTTCGGTTCGCCGCGAAGACGGCAGGGCATCGATTACAATAGTCGAACCGGCAACCGAGAGCGTGCCAAACGAAAGTCCGTGAATAAATCTGAAGGCTGTCATTACTGCGACCGAACCCGCGAAAATATATCCGCCGAATGCCAGAGTGAAAAGTATGAATGAAATCAGATAAATCGGCTTGCGGGAATATACGTCTAGAAAGTATCCGCTGAACGGACGAACCAAAAGCGTCGCAACCGTAAAGCAGGAAATTATTATGCCGGCTTCTGCCTTATTCACGCCGAAATCTTCAGTCAGATAAAATACGAGAATCGGCAAAATCATGTAAAAAGCGAAAAAAGTCAGGAAATTCGAAATCGTCAGAAGGCAGAAATTTTTATTTAGTAGCTTGTCTTGTGTGTCATTCATTGTCGTAGTCCTTTGGCGAAAAAATTCTAAAAAGGATGTTGTCCGAATTAGAAGGCGTAATTCGGCAATAATTATTGTATAAAATCGTTATTGACAAATTTAGCACTGAACCAAATGAGAGAAGTATCAAGTGTCGTTTTATCCACTAAAATTTTATTAAGTAAATTGAGAAACTATGTTAAATATAATTAAATTAGATGAAACCAACATCGATAGCGAGCATATTTGTTGCGCTATTTCGGACAAGAAATGTGCCGAAAGTTACGAGGCAAAGAAACAATGGCTTCGCGAACGTTTTGCGGAGGGCTATGTCTTTCGCAGAATCGATGCACGAGCGAAAGTTTTTCTCGAATATTGTCCGGCAGAGGTCGGCTGGGTACCGGTTATTGCCCCGAATTATCTGCTTTTAAATTGCTTCTGGGTGTCCGGACAGTACAAGGGGCAGGGCTATGCGAAGGAACTTCTTCGCTTGGCAATTGAAGATGCACAGGGAAAAGACGGTTTAACCACTGTTGCCGGCAAGAAAAAACTTTCTTTCATGAGCGATGCTAAGTGGTTAATAAAGCAGGGATTTGAGGTATGCGATGAATCGCATGCCGGCTTTGTTGTTTTGACCAAAAAACTTAACTCGGCGGCACCGGATCCGAAGTTTACCGACGCGGCGCGTGCCTGTGAATGTCCGAATAAAAACGGGATTGTCGTGTATTATTCGAATCGCTGTCCGTTCAGTGAATTTCATGTAAAAAATACGCTTTCCGAAACATTAAGTAAACGCGATATTTCCTTGGAAATTATAAAACTTACGTCTCGCGAGATGGCACAAAATGCACCTACGCCGGCGACTATCTTCAGTATGTTCTATAACGGAAAGTATGTCACGAACGATATTAGTGTCTGCATGGATTTGCGTTTTGACAAGGCAATGGCGAAAGTTCTTGAAAAATAATGCGATTAGCTATTGTGGAATTATCCGGCAATATATACAAAAAGAGCAAATCTTTTTGGATTTGCTCTTTGTCGGCGTGACTGGACTCGAACCAGCGACCCCTTCGTCCCGAACGAAGTGCGCTACCGGGCTGCGCTACACGCCGTTACCGAATTGACGGTCTTCAAAACTACGGAAATTTTTTTAATATGCAAAACATTTTTTCGCTTATTAAAACAAAAGAGCAAATCTTTTTGGATTTGCTCTTGTCGGCGTGACTGGACTCGAACCAGCGACCCCTTCGTCCCGAACGAAGTGCGCTACCGGGCTGCGCTACACGCCGTTACCGAATTAACGGTCTTCAAAACTACGGAAATTTTTTTAATATGCAAAATATATTTGAAATTTTTTTATTTATTAGGCGATTAGTTTTCCGGAGCTTGCATAGTATCGGCTGAATGCAAAAATTTTGCCGCTAAGTTTGCTGCTTTGAGTATCTGTTTTTATATTGTCTTTTCGATAATTTACACTATTACTGCTTTTTATACGTTTTTGTATGATTATACAATACAAATAACAATATTAACATTCGGAGTAATAACGTGAGACATTTTATCGGTGTGTGTTTAGGCGCTTCTACCGTCTCATTCGTGAAAATTTGCGAAAAAGATAACAATATAAATGTTGAAGAAGTAAGCAGTATTGCCCATAACGGCAATCCGAAGCAGGTGTTTGTGGATAATTTGAGCAAGTTTTCCACAAAGGACGATCCGGTTATAGTTACCGGGCGTAAGTTTAGAAATATCGTGAACTTACCGACGATTCCGGAGCCGGAGGCAACCGAACTTGCATTTGGTTATGTTAATCGTGATAAGGAAAAATATTCCGCTATTGCGAGCGTAGGTGGCGAAACTTTTATGGTTTATTCGCTAGATGATGAGGGGAAAATTTCCCAAGTCATTACTAAAAATCAGTGTGCGAGCGGTACGGGAGAGTTTTTCCTGCAGCAGGTCAAGAGAATGAATATTACGGTGCAGGAGGCGAACGACCTTGCACGCGATGCGGATCCGTTTAAGGTCTCCGGACGTTGCTCCGTATTTTGCAAGTCGGACTGTACGCACGCACTGAATAAAGGCGTGCCGAAAAGCGAAGTTGCCAGCGGTTTGGCACTGATGATGGCAGAAAAAGTAGAGGAATTGCTTAAGAAAAATCATACTGAAAAAGTCATGATGGTCGGCGGAGTTACGAAAAATGATGCAGTAATGGGCTTTTTGCGCAAAAAACACGCGGATCTTGTGATTCCGGAGGAAGCAGGATATTTCGAGGCATTGGGTGCGGCGGTCTATGGTGTCAAAAATAACGTCAAGCCGTTCGATCGCACGAAACCTGTTTTAAAAGAAAAAGAATCTTCGTTCTCGTTCTTGCAGCCGCTCGAAAAATTCCGCGACAAGGTGGTATTCAAAGAGACTTCTCACGATGTAGCACACGACGGCGACCGTTGCATTCTTGGTTTGGATGTCGGTTCTACTACGACTAAGGCGGTGATTATCCGCGAGTCGGACAGTCAGGTTCTTGCTTCGATTTATCTCTATACGCACGGCGATCCGATTAAGGCATCGCGTGAATGCTATGCCGAATTGCTCAAGCAAATCAACGCAAAAATCGAAATCGTCGGGCTGGGAACGACCGGTTCGGGACGTCATATTGCCGGACTTCATGCGCTGACTGACGGCGTTTTCAATGAAATAGTTGCCCACGCAACAGCCGCAGTTTATTATGATCCGGAAGTAGATACAATTTTTGAAATTGGCGGTCAAGATGCAAAATATACGTATATTGTAAATAAAGTTCCCGCTGATTATGCGATGAATGAGGCTTGCTCTGCCGGCACCGGTTCGTTTATCGAAGAGTCGGCTCACGAGTCGCTCGGCATCGACGTTAAAGACATTGAAGGCATTGCACTTTCCGGCAAGCGTCCGCCTAACTTTAGCGATCAATGTGCCGCGTTTATCAGTTCGGACATTAAAACTGCGTTGCAGGAAAATATCGATAAAACCGACGTTGTTGCCGGGCTTGTTTATTCGATTTGCCTGAATTACGTCAACAGAGTAAAGGGCAACCGCCCGGTTGGAAGCAAAATATTTATGCAGGGCGGAGTATGCTATAATAAGGCAATTCCGATTGCGATGGCTGCACTTACCGGACAAAATATCATTGTGCCGCCGGATCCGGGGCTGATGGGTGCATTTGGTGTTGCTCTCGAAGTAAAAGAAAAACTCGAACTCGGCCTGCTCGAAGAAAAACATTTCGATTTGAAGGAACTTGCCGAGCGCGAAGTAAATTATAAAAAGCCATTCATCTGTGCCGGCGGAAAAGAAAAATGCGACCTTAAGTGCTCGATTAACATGATCGAAATTCAAGGAAAAGTATATCCGTTCGGTGGTGCGTGCAACCGGTATTATTCGTTGAATCAGACTAAAAACATTGAACCGGCAGAATATGACTACGTGCAGATTCGCCACGATTTAATGTTTGGCGAAAAATATGCTCCGAAAAAGGAACTCCCGGAAAATGCAAAAGTTATCGGCATAAACGGATCTTTCCATACGCATACGATTTTCCCGCTGTACTATAATTTCTTTACCGAACTCGGATTTAAGGTTTATCTCTCCGAAGTTCCGCAAGATGAGGGCATGGAACGCGAACTTTCGTCGTTCTGCTATCCGGCACAGCTTTCGCTCGGACTGTTTCAGGATCTGGTAAATCAAAATTGCGATTACTATTTCTTGCCGGGCATTATGGAAATGTACTGCGAGGATAAGGCTTTCCATCAAAAGGATAATAACTGCACTTGCGCATTTTTGAATACGGAGGCATATTTTATTCCGCAGGCGTTCAAAGATTGCAATATCAAAGATAAAATTGTGCATACGATTTTCAATTACGCTTACGGCTATCATACTCAGGAAAACAAATATATCGAAATAGCCAAGCAAATGGGCATTACAGATGTTGAACGTGTCAAAGCGGCATACAAGAAGGCATACACAATGCAAGCCGATTTTGACGATGAATTGCTCGAAATCGGGCGTCGTGCGCTGGCTGATCTCGAAAAGCATCCGGACGAGTTTGCAATTGTTTTGGTCGGCAGACCATATAATTCGTTTACTGAAATTTCGAACAAAGGAATTCCGCGCAAATTTGCGTCTCGCGGCGTGAAAATTATCCCGTATGACATGCTTGAGTATCGTCCGGAGAAAATCGAAGATGACGAGTATTGGGAAAGTGGCAAGAAAATCCTGAAAGTTGGACGTTATATCAAGCGTCATCCGCAACTATTTGCAACTTATATTTCGAATTTCTCGTGTGCGCCGGATTCGATGATTATGACGATTTTCCGCTCGCTGATGGGCACTAAACCGTCCCTGACACTTGAATTGGACGGTCATACAGCGGATTCCGGTATTAATACGCGTATTGATGCCGCTCTTGATATTATCGCAAATTATCGCAAAGTGCAGCAAAATCGTAAGCCGCTCGGCTCGGACGGATACGTTCAGGCAAGCGTAGAGTTTGCAAAAGACAATACGCTGTTTCATGCGTCGGACGGTCAGACAATGTCGATTAACGATCCGCGCTTGCAGATTCTCGTTCCGCCGATGGGCGATTTGACTTCAAGGATTTTCGCTGCGGCGTGTCGTTCGCAAGGCATGAACGCGGTGGCTCTGCCGGAAGCAAATCAGGAAGTGCTAAAGCTCGGACGCAAAAACTCGACCGGCAAGGAATGTCTGCCGCTGATTCTTTTGGTGGGTGCTTTGACTAACTATTTAGAAAATAAATGGGATAAGACATCTCCGGTTATTTTGTTCATAGTGCAGGGGGCGGGCGATTGCCGTCTGGGACAATATCCGGTATTTTTGCGCGATATGATTAAACGCAAGAAAATCAGCAACGTTGCGGCATTGGCATTGAAGCAGGAAAACGGTTTTGCCGGTATGGGCGAGAACTTCTCGAAACATGCTGCGCTCGGCTTGCTTGCCGCCGATGTGCTCGACGATTTGCGTAACGGTATTCTTGCGAATGCGGAAAATCCGGAAACCGGAATCGAAATCTTTAACCGTGAATTTGCGAACTTGGAGACCGAATTTGCAAAGAATCCGGACAATCTCTTCAAGCAACTTAATAAACTTGCCGATGCAGTCAAATGCGAGATTCCGGCAAAAACAAAAATCGAAGACAGCAAATATATTGCCTTGCTGGGCGAAATGTATGTTCGCCGCGACCGTTTTTCGCATAAATTCCTTGCTCAGTACTTCGCAAAACAGGGCTTCATCATGAAGACTGCGTATATTACCGAGTGGCTGTATTATCTGGAAGAATTGATGAAACTCAATATCCTTCAGCCGAAAAAATCGCTGAAAGATTCGCAAGAGAGATTCCTGCGCTCGCTTTTCGTGCGCTATTCCGAAAAGAAAGTAAAGAAAGCACTCGCGAAATCCGGCTATTACGAATATCGCAAGACAGATGTTTCGCCACTCCTCGAGAGCAGCAAGCACTTGTTCCCGTATGATTGTCGCGGCGAAGTCGGCTTGACGGTCGGCACCATGCTACACGAAACTCTCGAAGAATATGCCGGAGTAGTCAATATCGGACCTTTCGGCTGTATGCCGACCAGAACAAGTGAAGCCATTGCAATGCCGGAACTTACAGTGAAAGCAAAGAAAGAATCGCAATTACAGTTTAATCCGAAATACAAACTGTCGTCTGTATTTAAGGATAATATGACGTTGCCGTTCCTGACTATCGAAACCGACGGAAATGTCTTCCCGCAGGTGATAGAGGCACGTTTGGAGACGTTTATGCTGCAGGCAAAGCGTGCTGCCGAATTAATGGCGGAAGCGAAAAAGCAAAAGTAAAATTTTCGTTTATTACATACTATTAAAGGGGCGAATTCAATCGTCCCTTTTTTTATGATATTTTGAAAATACATAATAAACGAAAATGGCTATTTGTGAGCCGGTAATTTGCCGGCTTTACGTGCTTTTTGAACTTGTGCCTCAGAAACTTTGATATTCATGTTGTTGAATTTTTGGTACGTGTAAGACAAAATCAATGCAATGTCTGCATCTTTTAGGTTGCCGTCAATTTCGGTGGTCATCACGCCGTTATACGTAACACCATTTACAGTAACTTTGCCGGAGCGTCCGAACAGCATTCCGCGGAGAAGTTCGTGTGCGTTCGAGTTTTTGATGTAGTCCGCATTCTTTAGCGGAGGATATACTTTTTTAATTCCGGTGCCATTGTTCCGGTGGCACTTTGAGCAGTGTGCTTTATATAGTTTTTCGGCAGCCTTCATGTCTATTGAATTGTCGTCGCTTTTGCTCTCGAAAGAAAATGCAGCCATAAATGCAAACACAAAAATCGTAAGAATGGAAATTGCTCTCCACGCGTGTTTTATTTTATTTATATATGTCGTCATAGTTTGTCCTACAATATTATTGGTGTAACACTTAATAAAGACACTTAAAGGGACGAAAAGTTGCATTTTTTCGTGCTTTATGCTAAAAAAAATAAAAAAAATATTCGTAAATTTCGAATAATTGTGTATCTTTGTAATTGGTAAAAAGTGTAATTCTATGGAAAAGTATGGAAGTACCCGTAACAGTTAGGAACAGAGCCGGCATACATACGCGCCCGGCAGCGACGATTGTGAAATTGGCATCGAAATTTCAGTCGGAAGTATTTTTGTGTAACGATGGCTTCGAGGTAAACGCCAAGAGCATTATCGGCGTTATGACTTTAACAGCGGAGCAGGGTGCGATATTAACATTGAAAGTTGAAGGTCCGGACGAAGAAATTGCGGCGAAAGAAATCGGCGAATTATTCGAAAACTCGTTCAATGAGTAGATAAACAAAAAAATAACTTGGATATTCCGAAAAAAAGTGTTAAGTTGAGAATTGAGAAACTGCAAAACGCTTGAGGATGTCTAATATAGATACAGAAAAAAATAGTATTTTAGTATAATAATTTACAGGAGATGGATTAAAGATGGCTAAATCAGCATCCTCAGAATCAACTAAGAAACTGGGAACGCAACATATAACGTTGCTGGTTGTCTTAATTGTAGCGATATTTTCGCTATTCCAATTCAAAGTCATGCCAAGTGCGGTAATGGGCTTTATTAACTATTTGTTTGCACCGTCCGGGGAAGAACTCCAGAAACTTGAAATGGTTTCCTATGACGGTTCATGTTTGGCTTCTTCTTCTAAAGAAGCTGCAGCTAAAGTAATTGCTCAGGGGGCGCATGATCCTAACAAAGAATTAATAAACGGAGAGTTTATTTTTGACTTTACTTTTAAAGAGCGTACTCTTGATGAAAACGGATATGCAAAAACTTCTTCCGAATGGGTAGCAAAAGCAACTAACTTGGGCGAATTCCAGATTATCCTCGAACCGTGGATCGCATTCTGGTATTTAAGTTTGGTAATTGCAATTGTATTAAGTCTTTTAATTACAATGTTCTTACCTTCTTCAATAGGTTTCATGGCAATATTATTCGACCTTCAAGTCGATAACACTAAGGCAAAAATCAGACTTCAAACAGGCTTCCAAGACGAAATTGTTGACCTCTTGACGAGAACGGACGACAAACTTGCAGAAGTTGATTCCCAGATTGCAGAACCATATTTCCGCACTATATGGGAGAGAACTGAAAGTGATGTTCGCTCTGACAAGCGCGTTCTTGAGTTCGACGAAGTATTTGATGAAAACGTAGACATCGTTCGCTTCCGCGAAATTCATCTCTATCCACGCATTAAAGAGTTCTTCTCGGATTTCGTATTGAAAGAAATCGAAGATACTAAAAACGGTATCCATTGGAGAAGAAATCATATTCATATCCTTAAAGGTTTCCGCCTTTATATGGCTCACCACTTTACAGAAAAATACTCAAACATGGTTACCGGTATGGCATACGGCGGTGCTGCCTTATTGGTTGTATCCGTAGGTATTCGTGGTTTGAAATTTATCCCGGCTGCAAAACCATCTATCATTTTGTTCTCTACTTTGTTAGAGTTTACAATGTTATGCTTGATGGCTCTTACAATGCTCTATACTGAAGAAGAAGAGCGTATGGATAAGATGTTGAAGAAGATGGAAGACAGTAACAAGAGTTCTCTCGAATCACTCAAATCTCAGCAACACGATATTCACCAATTGACAAACGTACTTGTTGGTCAGTCTGCTGAAATTATTAAAACAAGAGTTGAAGCTGCAATCACCGGATATATGACAAGCGATGACAACGTTAAGAAAGTTGTTGCTCAAGAAATAAGTGAGAAGATTTTGCATGGTATGAGAGAAGCATTTGCAAATCCTGTTAATGGACAGCATAAATAATTCTTGAAATATCATTGCAGGAATTCCTGCAAAATATACACGAAGCCCGATGTGAAAATGTCGGGCTTCGGCGTTTTTACGAAAAATGCAATAAAAATTTTGTATTAAAAAGAAAATTTTGTAATTTAGTAGGCTAAATAAGTAAGCAAATATAAGGCAAAGTTATGCTGTCACTCGACGATATAAAAAAATATGACGCAAGCGATATGTTCAGCGTCCTCAAAGATTTCCCGGCGCAAATGGAAAAAGCGGTAGCGATAGCCGAGAAATTTATCGGATTTACCTCGAAAAACAAATCTACACAAAATGTGCTGATAATCGGCATGGGCGGATCTGCAATGGGTGGAGACGTTGTAAAAGATTATTTCGAATTTTCCGGCGTAAAAAACAAAATACGCGTTACGGTTTCGCGCGGATATGATATTCCGCTATATGTCGATGAGAAAACACTTGTGATTTGCAGCAGCTATTCCGGCAATACAGAGGAAACTCTAGAAGCAGCCGCAAAGGCATTCGCGATTACGAAAAAAATTGCGTGCATTACGAGTGGCGGAAAATTAAGCGAATTTGCAAAAGAAAACGGCTTGCCCGTGCTGGAAATTCCCGGCGGACTGCAGCCTCGCGAGGCTCTCGGGTATTCAGTGGTTTCAATGCTGTATATGTTGCTAAACAGTGGATTACTGGCAAAAACTGAAGTGAAAAAAGTAACTGACGATATCGCAAACACGATACAGGCAGTTAAAGTTTTGGCTGAGAATTTCGTGAAATTTGAAGAGCCGAATATTGCCGTTACAGTTGCCGAAATGCTGAAAGATTCAATGGTGATGGTCTATTCGTCCGAAAAATTCTATGCAGCAAATCTCAGATGGCGTTGTCAATTGCAGGAAAATTGCAAAATGCTCGCGTTTGGAAGTATGATTCCGGAAATGAATCACAATGAAATAAACGGATTTGAACGCCCGGCAGATGTAATAAGCAGATCTACTATCGTGGTTTTCAACGACGATAGCGACCACCCGAGAATAAAACAAAGAATCGAAGCATTGAAAGAAGTTATCGATGACCGCATTTCAACTGTGGTCGAACTCACTGCAAGCGAAAGCGAGTATCTCCCTAGATTGTTTGAATACATGTACTTAGGCGATTGGGTGAGCTTTTATATGGCGATGATGTTGAAAATTGACCCGACACCGATTCCGGTAATTCAAAAATTTAAAACTATGCTTAGCGAAACAAATAAAGAAAATTAGTAAAATATTTGGTTTTCTAAGTAAAAGTTCGTAATTTTGTATACTTTTTATAAGTATATATAGAAGAAAGAACTATGTCAGTACCAAGAAAACGCACGAGAAGGGCAAAATATATTACATTGTATTCGCCGTTCTTGATGAGAGAAACAAAACACGAACTAATCGGAGAACCGATCGAGAGCGAAAAAGGACGTCATCAATGGGCAAGATGCACTAGAAGTCGCCATTCGCAGTTGATTAATCTCGATATTATCGAAGCCGAACAAGATAAATCAAAAGCTGTTGTTCCGGTATCGCGAGAAGACGAGAAAAAATACAATCCGCGCGACGAATATTCAGTCGGCGATGTTGTATTTCATACTAAGTGGGAAGATGTAGGTATAGTGAAAGCAAAAGAAGTTACTTCGACCGGCGGGCGAGCAATCGTTGTTCAGTTCGAAAAACTTGGCGAAAAAAAATTGATAGAAAATTTACAACAATAAATACTCTGTGGAAAGGATACGTAACATGATTGGTGTTACTCTGCAAAATAATGAAAGCATTGACCGTGCTTTAAAGAGATTTAAGAAAAAATACGAACGCAGTGGCGTTCTTCGCGAGTTCAAAAAAAGAACCGCATTTATGAAACCATCTGTTGAAAAAAGACTTGCACGCATGAAAGCTGTAAGAAGACAGCAGAGAATTTCTCAGGAAATGGACTAATATAAAATCGTGATTTTTCGCGATGTAGAAATCTTAAAGAGGGATTGTATTATCTCTCTTTTTTTTTGTAAATAGCAATTTGCATTGGATGAGTACAAATAAGGGGCGAACTTTGTAGATCGTCCCTTTTATTAAATGTCTGGCGGATAATGTCGAAGACTTTTTATCCTTCGAACTTAATTCCGCAAAAGATTGTGCGCGGACGTCCCGGACCATATACATAGGCTGCATCTCGTCCGATTCCTCTGTCGAAGTCGTCTTGGAATTGGTTAAGTATGTTTTGCATGCCGATATAAATTTCAAATCCCGGATCAAACGGCACTTTATATGAGATTTTTGCATTGAGTTCCATGAATGCTTTTGATCTCTCCAACTTGTCGAATTGATTGATTTCGCCTGATTCGTTGATTCCGCCGGCATAGTGCGGTACGTACATTTTGCCGGTATAAATGCCGGACAAGCTCAGTGATAATCGCTTGGATGCAAAATAGTTCAGAGTAAAGAAGCCGTAGCAGTTTGGTGTACGCATGATTTGATCAGAAGATTGTGCTGCAATGCCATTTTCCGGATCACCATCTGACCACACAACTTCGTCTCTGTACAGACTCGACTGCAAAGTGCCACCGAGTTTCAGATTGATAGTATTTGTCGGAATAATCTCCATTTCAAAAGTTCCGCCCTGAACCGTTCCTTCGCCTCCGTTTTCGCGCATCATTATAATATTGCCTGATGCGTCTTTGCCCACATCGGTAAGGACAAACGCGTCGGATAGTTTAGTGTTGAAGTATTCGAGCGAAAGTCCGATAGGAAGTTCGCAAATGTGCAAAACATAATCAGCCGAAAAACTGAACGATTTTGAATGCTCTGCTTTCAAATCATCGCTCAATTGAATAACCATTCCTTCGCCTCCGACCTGCGTAATATGCAAATCTTCGTCAAAAGCCTGTGGAGCACGGAATCCGGTAGAATAGCAAGCGCGAAGCGAAAGATCCGGTATTGGCTTATACAAAATGTTTGCACGCGGGCTGATAACCCAATCCTCGACCAGATTATGCTTGTCGAAGCGGGCGCCAAAAACAAAATCCAGAAATTTTGCGATTTCCCAATCGTCCTGCAGATATATTCCGTTTGTAAAAACTTCCTGCGAAATTGTGCGGTTATATGCCGGTGCAAGATCGTCCATTTGGTCGTTATTATATTCGTAGCCGAGTGTCAGAATGTGTATGCCGGCTAAGTCGTTTTGTACGTGATTGAACTGCGTGCCGATTGCCCACGATTGATTGCCCGTGTGTCCGTATGCGCCGAGATCTCGGTTACTGCCATAATAACTGTCGCGCTTTGTATTTTGGTGTGACGCGTAAATTGCAAATTTATCGTCGGTGCCGTTAATATATTGCTCGTATTGCAGTTGCAAAACATTTGTGATATGCTTTGTTGTTTCGGTAATATTTGATTGGTGAGGTTGTAATTTAAGCGAATCGCCTCCGCGTATTTCGTGATATAATGTGTGATATTCGAGAGAAATTTTGCTCAAATAACTCGGTTTATAAAACATATTTGCTCCGATTGTCTTCACGTTGAGGCGCCCGAGTTCGGTAAAACCATCGTCGTTTGCATCCCATTCTTTGCGGAAAATGCTCGAGCCGAACAGGTGAATTCCGAGATTTTGTTCGTCATTTACAATTGCACCGTTCATTTGTACTACATTTTCCGGAGCAGACATGTCGGTAAAAGATTGAGTAGTGCTTGCCGAAAAGAAATTCGAAGACGGGGTCTTCGTAATAATGTTAATTACGCCGGCAATTGCATTTCCGCCATAAAGTGACGAACCGCCTCCGCGAATTACCTCGACGCGTTCAATCATGTTTGTCGGAATTTGGTCAAGCCCATAGACGCCGTTCAGAGCGGAATATATGGCTTTGCCGTCAATTAAAATTTGCGAATATTGCCCTTCGAGTCCGTTCAGACGTACTTGCGAAAAACCGCAGTTTTGGCAATTGGTTTCTACTCGAAGTCCCGGCTGGAAGTTCAAACCTTCTTTCAGAGTAACCGATGCGGTATTTTCAAAAATCTTGTTGCTCAGCACCGAAACTTTCACCGGCACATCTTCATATACTTTTTCGGAGCGCGTTGCAGTAACGACTACGTCCTTCATTTGCGTGATTGATTCCTGCATCTCGATTTTCGGCAGAACAATATTTGACGGGTCAGTGTGCTTTACTTCCAAGTCTATTTGCTGTGTTTCATATCCGATACAACTGACTTGCAAAACGTGCTTTCCGTCCGGAATGTGCATAATTCGAAATTCTCCGCGTTTATCGCTCTTCGCTCCAAGCATTGTATTTAAAACTCTGACGGTTGCTCCGACAATTTTCGATTTATCCGGTGCGAAAACGCCACCCGATAGTGTGTGCGTGTGTGCTGATGCTGCGACAAAAGCAAGCATTAATCCGGCACATATTAGAATAAATGTGTGTAATATTTTCATTATATATTTTCCTGTTTTTGCTTAATAATTCTTTTTTTATTATAATTAATTATATTTGTCTGGCCACATGCCGAACTATAGTTCGTGCACAAGTCAACACAACATATCTGCCGACGAAATTCGCCGACCTTCAATATTCAAGTACTTCTAAGATGATTTAATTATGCAAAAAAGGTGGGGCACGCATCGACTGCGTAATATAAATATCGTCGTGATAGCAGGACTTACCTTCCGGAAGGTAGAATTTATACAATATAATTGCAAGTGCAATATACGCCGATACGAAAAACAGTATCGGGAGCATTATTGTAAGATTCTGCATTATCAGGGAAAGAAATTCCAAATCTTTATGAGTGTGATTTTTAATCGGAGAATGACTGTCGTCACCTACATTTTGAAACGGGTGGAATGATACAACAATTCCACCAAGTGGAGTGCGATGATAATGAGCATTAAATCCAACATTATATAAGGTTACGCAGATCGTGAAGACCATCGTAAGTACAAGCATTTTTTTGCCGACTTCCCGGCAAATCTTTGCGAGCGATAATATGTTGTAATTTAAATTAGCAAGTATTTTTTAGATTATATTTTTATCGACTACATATACGAAATAATCGTGCAAAAGTTAAAAAAAGCAATATAAATTCGATTTCGTAATATATTTTATTGCTATAACAAAAAAACGAGTATGCGAAAATACAAAAAATCTTTATTGCGTGCAAAACATATTTTCTGTAAACAAAAAAATAACTTAAGTATGCCTAAAAATATTAAATTTCACTTGCAGGGAAATAACAAAATTCTTAATTTTGTGTGCTTAAGAAATATATTAGAGGTGGCTAATTTATAATTGTGGTAAATTGGATTAATAATTTTTTGCATACTGTTTATAACAGAAATGCAACATAGCGGCGAGAAATCCGTTTACGTAATTCTATAATAGCACATTAATTTTTTATTATATTGGAGAATTTGATGTATAAGTCAAAATTGATTCACAAATTATTAGGTGCGGCAATAATGCTTACTTCTATGGTATTTGCCGGCGCGAACCTCTCCGCAGCCGGTGATTTTAAGCCGATAAAGTTTGAAAAGGAAACTTTACCGAACGGTCTGAAAGTGATTTATCATGTAGATAAATCTGCTCCGATTGTAACTACAGTAGTACATTATAATGTTGGATCTTGCGACGAAGACACGTCGCGTACCGGCTACGCACATTTTTTCGAGCATTTGATGTTCGAAGCAACTGACGCCATTCCGCGCGCCACTATCGATAAAAATGTCCAGGAGGCAGGAGGCGAATTAAACGCCTATACGTCTTTTGATCAGACGGTATTTCATTTTACTTTGCCTTCAAACGAAGTAAAACTCGCTCTTTGGATGGAATCGCAGCGCATGCGCAAATTGCATGTAGATGAAATCGGCGTAGAGACTCAGCGCGGTGTAGTAACCGAAGAACTCAAAATGCGTACGCTTAACCAGCCGTATGGCACATTGCTTTCAAAATTCTGTGCAAATACATTCGCCGGCTCCGGCTATGCTTGGCCTGTAATCGGCAGTATCGACCATATTGCAAAAGCTACAATCCAGAATTTCAAAGATTTCTATGACAATTACTATCAGCCGTCGAATGCTACACTTGTTATTGCGGGCGATATCGATGTTGCAGAAATAAAGAAATATGTCCGCGATTATTTTGGCGATTATCCGAAACCTGCAAGCGTTAAGCGTCATGACGAGTACAAACTCGAACCGCTGAAGCCGCATCGCGAGACGGTTATCGACGATAAAGCCCCGATGACGGCAATGTTTATCGGATATCGCGGTCCGTCGCTGACTGATCCTGATTATTATGCAGTTTCGCTTTTGGGCGATATTTTGTCGTCAGGCGAAAGTTCTCGTCTTTATCAGCGTTTGGTTGACAAAGATCAAATTGCAGTCGAAGCCGGAGTATCTCCGTTTGCTGTTCGTGGAGCCGGTGCTTTCTTGGCGCAGATAGTTCTGGCAAGCGGTAAAACAACCGACGAAGCAGAAAAAGTATTGAACGAAGAAATTGCAAGATTACTCAAAGACGGAGTAACAGATAAAGAACTTACAAAAGTTAAAAATATGTGCGAATCACAATTCGTATTTGGTAAAAAAGACTTGATGAGCAAAGCACAAGACCTCGCCCGCTATGAAGTATTCTTCGGCGATGCAGGAATGATTAATACCGAATTAGACAAATATATGGCGGTAACTAAGGCGGATATTCTTCGTGTAGCGAAGAAGTATCTTGGAACAGATAATAAGGTCGTTTTGATTTACGAGCCGAAAAACAGCTAATTTAAAGGAAAGGAAAATACGATGAAAAAAATATTGGTATTAATGCTAATCTCAATTTGTGCGGTAATGAATATGCAAGCAAAAGAAAATAAAGATCAAAAACCGACAGCAATGCCGGCTAAAGAATTCAACTTCCCGAAATATGAAACTGTTACGCTTAAAAACGGCATGAAAGTATTTGTTGTGGAGGATAAACAGCAGCCGACAGTTAATTTCAGAATTATGTTTAAGGGTGGTACGAGCGTTGAAGGCGACAAAAC
>JAQUZU010000020.1:16225-23041 GCA_028691175.1 Candidatus Kapaibacterium sp.
AAATATGTAAACAGAATTTCCTGCGGTGCTGATGTCCGTGCTGATGTAACTGACTCATCTATTGCAGTTGTGTTGGAGCAGTTAGAGCTATTGACTAAGGAAATGCCGGGCGACGAAGAACTCGGCCGCCTTAAAAAATATTCGGTTGGTCAATATCTGATGGCGTTTGCAAATAAAGATTATGTAGGAAACTTGATTCAAAATGCTGATTTCTATGGCTTGGATATTGAAAAAGTTAAGAAACATCACCTTAAAATGCAATCTATTTCCGGTCTCGAAATTATGCAGGCTGCGGAAAAATATATGAACCCGAAGTCTGCTTATATCGTAGTAGTTGGCGATCCGAAAGTTAAGCCGTCGCTTGAAAAATTCGGCAAAATCTATGATTTTAACATGGATTATGAACCGGAAACCGGCGAAAATTCGAAGTTCGAAGCAGTATCGCTTTCTGCAAGCGCATTAATTGATAAATATGCAGCCGCAATTGGTGGCAAAGCAAAAGTCAATGCCGTAAAAACTTTGAAATCTGAAGCAAAAATTACTTTCGAAATTCAGGGTCAGTCGTTGCCGGGCACAATTGTTGAAATTAACAAAGAGCCAAATATGCAATATATGATGATGGACCTCGGCATGATGAAACAGGGTACTTGGTTCAACGGTACAAAAGGCTGGATGATGAGCGGCACAACTACTCAGGAAGCAACCGGTGAAGATCTCGAAAAAATGAAAGTTGCTGCCGGAGTATTGCCGGAAGCAAAATTGCCGGAACTCGGCTTCAAATGCACCGTTCTCGGCAAGCAAAAAGGCAATATCGTACTTAAAGCCGAAAAAGACGGTAGCGAGACACTCTATTATTTCGACGCAGAGTCATTCCTCTTGATTAAAAAGGAATCAGCGGAGCAAATGCCGGACGGACTGCTTCCGATTACTGACACGTTCTCGAACTATCAAGACTTCCAGGGAATTAAGTTGCCGACTGTTCGCACAACCGAAACCCCGATTTATAATATTAGTTATGAACTTGGATACAAACTCGACGAGGATATTCCGAACTCGCAGTTTGAACCTGAGAAATAATTTTTAGTTGTTTATTCCATTTGGGTATCTCTTGGGGCAAACCTTGCCTCAAGAGACCTTTTTTTAGATGATTATCACAATAAAAATAATACTTCTTGGTTATTATTTATTTTTTTAGTAATTTTGAAACCGGTTGATGTGCAAAAATAAATAATGACATGATAACCTAGCACAAAAAGCCAAATCCCTATAAGTTCGAATACGATATTTTACTGTTCCGTGCTTTGGAATGTACGAAACCGGTATTTACCGGATTAAATATTATGAAAATATCGACCGAAAAAATCTCACTGAATTAATGTGAAACCATAAAATGCACGCTGATATTGCGGCATAAAAAATTATAAAATCACAACAACATCTTAAATTGAAAGATTATTATGGCTAAAGATGAACAGAACCGGCAGGATGTAATTGATATTGCCGAATTGCAAACAATGAAAATCTCTGCCCTGATGGCTCTGGCAAAGGAACTTGGTATTACTAATTTGTCCGGCATGAAAAAGCAGGAATTAATAATGAAAGTTGTCGAGGAAAAACGAAAAGTCCAGGCAAAAGAAAAAGAAGAATCGCCCGACGCAGGCTTGATTGCCTCTGGTGGCGTACTAGAACTTCTGCCCGATGGTTATGGATTTTTGCGGTCGGAGGGCTACAATTATCTGCCGAGCGAGGACGATATTTATGTCTCGCCATCGCAGGTTAAGCGCTTTATGCTGCGCACCGGCGATACCGTTCGCGGAATGGTGCGTCCCCCGAAAGAGGGCGAGCGCTTCTACGCCTTGCTCAAAGTCGACAGCATTAACTACATTTCTCCGGAATATATGCGCGACCGCACCAATTTCGATAATCTTACGCCACTTTATCCTCATTCAAAACTCACTCTCGAAACTTCCCCAAGCCAATATTCAATGCGAATCGTAGATTTACTTTGCCCGATCGGCAAAGGACAGCGCGGTCTGATTGTGTCGCCTCCGAAGTCCGGTAAAACCGTGCTTTTGCAGGAAATCGCGAACAGTATCACCCGCAACCATCCGGAAGTAAAACTTATCGTTCTGCTGATCGATGAGCGTCCGGAGGAAGTAACCGATATGAAACGTTCGGTTAAAGCCGAAGTTGTATCCTCTACGTTCGACGAAGAACCGGCTCGCCACGTTCAAGTGGCCGAAATGGTGCTCGAAAAAGCAAAACGCCTGACTGAGGCGAAAATGGATGTTGTGATCCTGCTCGACTCACTTACACGACTTGCCCGCGCTCATAACACGGTAATTCCGCATTCCGGCAAAATTCTTTCCGGCGGTGTTGATGCGAACGCAATGCATAAACCGAAGAGATTTTTCGGTGCCGCAAGAAATATCGAAGAGGGTGGCTCGCTGACGATTATCGCAACCGCACTTGTCGAAACCGGCAGCCGAATGGACGAAGTGATTTTCGAAGAGTTTAAGGGTACCGGCAACATGGAACTCGTGCTCGACCGCAAACTTGCCGAGCGCCGAATCTTCCCGGCTATTGACGTTAATCGCTCCGGCACACGCCGCGAGGAACTTCTCATGACCCCGGACGAACTCAGCAGAATCTGGATCTTGAGAAAAGTTCTGAGCGAACTTCAGACGCAGGAGGCGGTACAGTTCCTAATCGACCGCATGAAAGGAACGAAGACGAACAAGGACTTTATCTATACGATGAATAATTAAAATTTATTGGCAAAATTGCACGCATAGGCTCCCCAAGTATGACGAAGGGTGCCTATGTTCGCATTTACGCTAAGGAATTTGTTCATCTCGGAGCAGAACTGCAATCGCGCAATAATTTTGAAAAAAAACTTATCAAAAAATATTATTTTTCTTTGATAACTTGACGGAAATTGTTATTTTTGTAATCTATATATATGCATAGTGTATATAGAAGTTTGGAAAACATAAGAAAACAATCAAATGTTTGAAAATTTAACCGAGAAATTAGAAGGTGCGCTTAAACGCTTCCGCGGGCAAGCGACTATCACCGAAGAAAATATACAGGAAGCCATGAAGGAAATCCGTCGTGCACTTTTAGATGCAGACGTGAATCTCACTGTGGCAAAAGATTTTACCGAAAAGGTAAAAGAAAAGGCTGTCGGACAGGAAGTTAAGGGAAAACTTCTGCCGGAACAGCTTATTGTAAAAATAGTACACGACGAATTAGTCGAGTTACTTGGCAATAAACAGAGCGAGTTGATGTTTTCCCCGCAGGCTCCGACCGTTGTAATGGTCGCAGGTCTCCAAGGTTCGGGAAAAACAACTTTTTGTGCCAAATTAGCCAAAAGTTTGCGCAAAAAGGGACGCCAACCACTATTGGTAGCATGCGATGTTCACCGCCCGGCTGCGATTGACCAGTTGAAAATGCTGGCACAATCAGTGAATATACCCGTATACTCCGATACTGTCAAAGACGCTGTTAAAATTGCCACCGACGCATTATCATACGCCAAAAAATTCGGTCGCGACGTTGTAATCGTCGATACCGCCGGCAGATTAACTGTCGATCAGGAAATGATGCAGGAAGTAAAAGATATCTCGAGTGCGGTGAAACCGACCGAAACGCTCTTCGTTTGCGATGCAATGATAGGGCAGGACGCGGTAACCACAGCCAAAGCATTCCACGATCAACTTGCACTTACCGGAATTGTCCTGACTAAATTAGATGGCGATACCCGTGGCGGTGCGGCACTCTCGGTGCTCTCCGTTGTAGGAAAACCAATTAAATACGTCGGTACCGGCGAAAAGCCGGACGCTCTCGAGCCGTTCCACCCGGAGAGAATCGCAAGCCGTATCCTTGGTATGGGCGATATTCTGACACTTGTGGAAAAAGCAGAGCAAGAATTTGACGAAAAACAGGCGAAAGTCCTCGAAGAGAAAATTAAGAAAAATCAATTTACTTTCGAAGATTTCCTCGATCAACTCCGCACCATTCGCAAAATGGGCTCGCTGAGAGATTTGCTCGGACTTATTCCGGGTATGGATAAAGCCATGAAAAACGTCGAAGTCGATGACCGTGCATTCAGTAAGGTCGAAGCCATTATCCTTTCTATGACGAAAGACGAACGGGCAAACCCGAAAATTATTAATGGTTCCCGACGTAAAAGAATCGCAAACGGCTCAGGCTCGAATATCCAGGATGTCAACCGATTAATCAAGCAATTTGAAGATATGAGCAAATTGATGAAAAACATATCTTCCGGCAAAAGATCAAGATTTATGCAAAATCTGAAATTGCCGACAGGCTTCGGCGGACATTAATAAATAATTGAAATATAATAAATTAATTAAATAAGGTATATAAAATGGTAAAATTAAGATTACGTCGCAAGGGTAGAATGCATGCCCCAACTTATGATATAGTTGCAATCAGTTCTCGCAAAAAAAGAGATGCAGATTTCCTCGAGAGATTGGGATATTATGATCCGCATACTCAGCCCTCGACTTTCAAAATTAACGCTGAAAGAGCTATCCATTGGTTAAATGTTGGTGCTCAACCAAGCGATGTCGTTCGCTGCCTTTTGAGCTACGATGGCGTTCTTCTTAGAAGAGCACTTCAATTCAAAAATTTGCCGGAAGAAGAAATAAACGCTAAAGTTGAAGCACACAGAGAATTCTCGAAGAAAAATTACTTCAGATTGAAAGAGCAACGTGCTAAAAGAGAAAAAGCAAGAGCTGAACGCAAAGCCGCAGAAGAAGCTGCTGCAAAGGCTGCTGAAGAAGCCGCTGCTAAAGCCGCAGAAGAAGCTGCTGCAAAAGCTGCTGAAGAAGCCGCTGCAAAAGCTGCTGAAGAAGCTCCTGCCGAATAATCTGAGCAAATTACAATTTTTAGAGCACTTTCCCGTCAATAACCGAGAAAGTGCTTATTTTATATATAGAGGATATAACATGAACAAAATCAAATACTTAGCACTGGCAGCAGTTTGTTTTTTTGCATCTATGCTGCCGGCAAAGGCTGATCTCGAAGTCGATGATCCGATCGCTGTGCGATACGTCGGCAGCGACATTGCAACGCTTTCCGGCAATGGAGATGTGAAATATTTCGTTCAGGGAGCGGAAACGATTCTGGCAAATGTTCCGCGTGCGACTTCCATTGCAAACCTCGGAGAATATGTCGGGGTTTCTGTTGGTTCGACCCTGCGATTTGAAAAAATCAATGCCTCGAGCGAGACGCGCGAACCAATTAATGTGCAAATTAACGGCGAAAACTTTAATCTCGACAGAATTGTCGAATTAACGGATTTGGAAACAAATGAAATATGGGGATTGAGCCAAAGTGAAAATTTCTTGGTGAGAATAAATCTTGATACTCGCGAAAGCGAAAAAGTAGAGTTGAATTTTGCCGAAGATGAAATTCCGACGGCTATCGCGGCGGATGTAAATAACATTTATATTGCTACCGACAATAACGGCACAACTAAAGTATACAGATATATCTATTATGTAGGAATGAAGCTAACCATTTATTCTGGAAGTACTTATGCCGGAATTAGCGATATTACCCTTGATGAAAGCAGCAGCGTTTATCTTTCGTTTTATGGCGAGGGCGACGCGGGCGGAGTAATTCTGAAACTTGATGCGACAAACAATTTTGCGCCGGAGCCGATTTCGCAAAATCAGAGTATGCCGTCTTCAATCGATTATTTTGCAGATGGGCATACGCTTGCAGTAGCAAATTATCCGCTCGACCGGATTAGTTTCCTTTTGGTTGGTGCTGCGGCGAAAACTTCGCTCATTTATCCGGGCGACAAGTCCGAACTCGAAGAATATAGTGTTGTTTTCAAATGGCAGCCAATAGATGGTGTGGTAGGTTACGATTTATGGATAGCGGACGATGCGGAATTTTCGGAAAATTTGCGTCCTCTGACAAGTGACGTTGCGACCTCACGTTTAACTGTTCTCGAACTCTCAAAAAAATATTTCTGGAAAGTTCGCGGTTATAACGCACAAGATGTAAAGGGCGAATGGTCGGACGTTTTCGAATTTACGACCGGAGATATGACTTATTTACCGCCTACGCTGATTTCTCCGAAAAATAATGCGGTCGAAGTTGCGGCAAATCCGACTTTCATTTGGTCAAAATCGAGTGCCGGTTCATACGAATTGCAGATTTCGACAGGGCCGGGCTTTGAAGATATCGTGTATAACGTACGTGATTTGACTGATACTGTATTGACGATAACAGCAAATTTGATTCCGAACAGTGAATATTATTGGCGTGTTCGAACTTATTCCTCTATTGAAAATACCAGCGAATGGTCTGCACCGTGGAGTTTTAGTACGTTCAACACGGCTCCGGCGGTTCCGCAACTATATCACCCGCTGAATTATGTTGTTAATGTGCCGGTTTCGCCACTTTTAGAGTGGCACCCGGTTTCGAAAGCCGATTTGTATATTATCGAGTTTTCGCGAGACAAAAATTTTGCTGACGGGCAGTCCGAATTCTTTAATGTAGAGCCCGGAAACAAAATGTACGAGCAATATCAGATGACGGAAGTTCTCGACTATTTTACTTATTACTATTGGCGCGTGAAATCGCAAAATGAATACGGTACAAGTGATTGGAGCGAAATTTGGGCGTTCCAGACCGTGAATAGCCCGGAAGATCCGCCGAGCGGCTGTGTCCGCGATGGGGAAGAGGTTTTTGTTGTTTATCCGTCGCCGGCTGAGAATGTAATTTTCGTTAATACTTCCGGACAGAATTCTTCGGCTGAATGCTTGATTTATA
>JAQUZU010000021.1:0-5833 GCA_028691175.1 Candidatus Kapaibacterium sp.
TGCGGGCATATTTTATCAACCGGTCTGCGAGGAACTTGGCGTTACGGTCGGAAAATTCGGGCTGTATATGTCGTTTAATTTTCTTGCATCGACTTTAATGCTTTCAATTGCGGGCAAAATGATGGAACGTTTCAGCGCCCGGCTCTTGCTGTCGCTGAGTTCGTTTGTGCTCGGGCTAACCTTTGTGGCGATGGGATTTTTTAATGCCGTATGGCAGTTTTATATTGCCGGAGGCGTTACCGGTGCGACTTTGGCGTTTCTGCTCTATTTGAGTTTCCCTACATTGCTGAACCGCTGGTTTCGGACTCGTGTCGGATTTTTCATCGGCGTTTGCTCTGCGGCGAGCGGAATTGGCGGGATTTTGTTTAATCCGGTCGGAGCGTGGCTGATTACGAATTATGGCTGGCGGACTACGTATGGAATTTTCGGGGCGATTGTCCTGCTCGTCGTAACTCCGATTATCGCGATACTTCTGCGTAACTATCCGAAAGATAAGGGCTTAGATGCGTATGGCGAGGAGACTTCCTCTAATCTCAAAAAATCGGAAAAGCAGGCGACGCTTGGTTCGACTTCGGACATTTCGTTTTCGCAGGCGGTTCGTATGCCGGTATTTTACGGGATGATTGTGTTTGCGTTTCTTTTGATGGCGGTTTCGACGTTGAATTTGTTTATTCCGAAATATGTTATCGGACTGAAATTCTCGCTTGAACAGGCTTCGCTTGTGGCGTCTGCGGTGATGGTTGGCGTAACGGTCGGCAAAATAATTCTTGGGCTGATTAACGATCGCAACAATCTCCTTGGCGTGCTTACGACAGTTACATGCGGAATAGCGGGCATGGTGCTGTTGCTTGCCGGCGGACTCGGCTTCTGGGCACCGGCGTTGGGTGGATTTCTATTCGGCTGGGCATATGCCGGAGTAACCGTGCAGACTCCGATGCTTGTGCGTGCGGTGTTCGGCAGCAAGGATTATACCCGGATATACTCGAATATTTCAATTGCACTTGCCGCGGGCGGAGCGCTTGCCGCGGGTGGCTGGGGGCTTCTCGGCGATGCGACTTCGTATCAATTCATTTATATGGTAGGAATTATCATGCTGGCTGTATGCGGAGCAATCGGCATCTATGCCCTGAAAAGTAGAAAACATGCGTAGCACCTCGACCGTAAAAAGGATAATCGGACACGCATCTGTAGGTTGCGGTTGAAAGGGTATGCACACCCTCTATGGAGTCTCTCCCGTTAACAATAATAAGAATAATAAGAATAAGAATAAAAATAAAAATAAATATTATTACCCCGTTCTCTCGCGAAATTGCGGGTCAATCCCGCAATGACGCCGTCTTCTTTCTATTTGTGGGAGAGGTCAAAAAAGCATCTCGACCTAAAAGCCCACGCAGTGGGTTTGTTTGATTTAAGCAAGTATTTGTTTGAATTGGATATAGTATTATTTGAAAATTGCCGTATTTTCGTAGTTGTAAACCGATAAATAATAATAAAGGATAAACAATGAAAAAACTAAATACGGTAGCGGCGGGAATGTTCGCAGCCGCAGCAATTGCCGGAACTTCGTGCGAATCGCATGCGGAGTCTGCACCGGAAACAGCACCGGGGACAAATGTATCGACTGTATATTTCACTCAGGAAATTACTCCGGAATCGCTTGTGAAAATCTATAAAGCACTCGGAGTAGAGGCCTCGGGACGCGTTGCAGTAAAAATCAGCACCGGCGAAGATGGCGGGAATAATTATCTGAAACCTGCCTTGATCGGCAAACTTGTAAATGATGTTAACGGGACAATTGTAGAGTGTAACACGGCTTATGCCGGCAGCCGCTATACTACGGCGGCTCACCTCGAGACAATCCGCAAGCATGGTTTCAACGATATTGCAAAAGTCGATATCATGGACGCAGACGGCGATATGCAGATTCCGGTGAAAGATAAAACGCATATCAAATATGACATTGTCGGCGCTCATCTGGCGAATTATGACTTTATGATTAATCTTGCTCACTTCAAGGGGCACGCTATGGGCGGCTTCGGTGGCGTACTGAAAAATGCAAGTATCGGAGTGGCGTCGGCGACCGGAAAGGCGTATATCCACACGGCGGGTAAAACTCAAAGTCCGAACGAACTCTGGTCAAATCTTCCCGCACAGGATTATTTCCTCGAATCTATGGCTTCGGCGGCACAGGGTGTGCATGACCATTTCGGAGTCGGTAAAATTGTTTACATTAACGTGATGAATAATATGAGCGTCGATTGCGATTGCGATTCGCATCCTGCAGATCCGAAACTGAAAGACATGGGCATACTTGCTTCGACGGATCCGGTTGCACTCGATAAAGCCTGCCTCGATCTTGTCTTTAATCACAAGGCCTCAGACGGCGACGACGAAAAGCCGCTTGTCGAGCGAATTAACCGCCAGCACGGCACGCATATCGTCGATTATGCCGAAAAAATCGGTCTCGGCAGCAAGACGTATAAGATAATCATGGTGAAATAATTGCTAAAGCGTAAATCAAAACGGCAGCCCGGCAATAAACTCGCGGACTGCCGGTATATTATTCGGATTTTTTAAATGCAGAAACATGCTTCCGGGCGTATAATGCATAGTATGCAACACAGCAGACGCAACCGGCAATCATCAGCAGGAACGTTGCAGAATAGCCGAAATCCTTGATTAAAATGCCCGCACCGAGCGAACCAATTCCCATCCCCAAATCAAACGCACACAGGAAAGTCGAACTTGCCGCGCCACGTCGTGCCGGAAGAATAACGCGCATCGCCATTGCGTTCATCGCCGGATGCATCGCACCGAAACCGAAGCCTACCAGCACTGCGGTAAGCAGATACAGAGCCGGAGTAGGGTAAAGTCCGAGAAGCAGCAAAGCGAGAGTCATGGCACCGTTGCAGGCGTAAATCATCGGTTTTTCGCCGTACCGGTCGACCAGCCCACCGGTCGTTACACGTGTGGCGACCATCGCTGCCGCCATAATTATAAAGTACAGCCCGCCACCGGGAAGATTATTCTCTGTGGCAAATAGCGCGATAAAAGTCTCTATAACCCCGAAAACCAGCATATAAAAGAACAACATCAGCGAAGCCGGAACGGAATTTTTTTCGAATATTCCGGAAATTTTGAACGGTTTGCGCTCAAGTTCGGGAGAGCGGCGGGGCGTCGAAAATGCGATAATCAGGCCGATAACGGCGACGCAGGCTGCAAACGCGAACATTGCCATAAAGCCGTAATGTTTCATTATCGCAAGTCCAAGAGCCGGAGCGATTGCCGTGGAAATTGCTGTCGAAAGCCCGAACATGCCGAGTCCTTTGCCGAGGTGTTTCTTCGGAACAATGTCGGTTACTATGGTTGAGGACGCAGTCGAAGCACTTGCGAGAAGAATTCCGTTTATGGCACGGAAAATCAAAATCAGCACGATTGAAGCGGAAATAATATATCCGAACGGGATTAATACAAGCCCGATAAGCCCGGCAAAAAGAACCACGAAGCGCGAGCGGGTATCGATTGCGTGCCCGATGAACGGACGCGAAGCTATCGATGTAAAACTAAAGAGCATTGCGGCAAGTCCGGCAATCTCCGTGCCGTATCCGAGCGATTTTACGAAATACGGAAACGCCGGAAGCACCGAGTGGAAGCTTATGAAAATAAATAGGTTGACGAGGATTATCTTGACGAAATCGCCTGTCCAAAGTTTGTCTGTTGCAGTTTGTTGCATTGTTTCACCTGTGTGTATACAAAAAAAAACAACACGCCGTGATTCAACTAGTCTTACGTTAAATACAGCGTGTTGCTTAAAAAATAGAATACAAAAATAAAGAAAAAATTTAAGAAAATCAAATGACAACATTCAAAAAATAATTCTCGTGCAGGCAGCCATTATCTCGTTTTTGTTTGATTTGAGCAAGTGTTTGTTTGAATTGCGTATTTACTCAAAACGTATATTTGTGTAGTTTTGTAATTGTTAGTTAAATACAAATCGAAAGGAAAATCAATGAAAAAACTAACAGGCATTTTAGCATTCTGTCTGGCATGCGTCATGCTTACAGCAGTAAATTTAGGTTGTACGTCGCAGGCAGAAAACAAAAATAATACAACAAACAAATCGAAAGGAAAAGACATGAAAACATTGGTGGCGTATTTCTCGCGCATAGACGAAAACTATGGCGTTGGCTACATTACAAAGGGCAATACAGAAATAATTGCCGAGATGATTGCAAAGATAACATCTGCAGATCTGTTTCATATCGAGACGGTAACGCCCTATCCGAAAGAATACGATGCGTGCATAGATGTTGCAAAAAAGGAAGTCCAAAGCAATGCACGTCCGGAGATAAAGGGCGATATTGAAGTAGAAAAATACGACGTGATTTACATCGGCTATCCGAATTGGTGGAGCGAACCGCCGATGGCAGTTTTTACGTTTATCGAAAAACATAACTGGCAGGGCAAAATCGTTATTCCGTTCTGCACACACGAAGGCAGCGGACTTGGCGTTACCGAGCAAAGCATCAAAAAAGCCTGCAAAGGCGCAACTCTGCGGGACGGCTTGGCTGTTCAGGGAAACGTGGCACAAAATTCGCGAGATAAGGCAGAGGTTGCCGTAAATAACTGGCTGAAAAATATAGAGAAATAAATAGTGATTACAGCCGAATTATAAATAGATGGCGGGGCTGTTCGTCTTTGAAATCTCTCAAACACGGGTTGCCGGGCGAAGCAAAATCCGGATTTATCATTTAAAATTAAATTGCATTATGATCTTTTTTATTACGATAATACTCGCATATTTTGGTCTTCACGTGTGGATTTTCCGTGCACTTCTCTCGGAAATTTCACCCCTGCCGTTCGGCTTCCGCCTTGGAATTTCAATAATTTTCTGGCTGATGTCGGTCGGGTTTTTCGGTATGATGCTTTTACGCGACAAGTCGATTCCGCTTTGTCTCGGGCACGCCTTGTATTGGGGAACAACCGGCTGGCTTACGTTTTTTCTCTATGTGGTGATACTTTTTGCGTTGGCGAGTCTGTTGCGACTTTTCGGGGTAAATATTCCCCACGCATTGGCGTGGTGTGGCGGTTTGGTCGCCTGCATTTTGATATACGGATTTATTAATTTTGATAATCCGGCAATAAAACGTATAAACCTGCGCGAAACGCCCGGGAAACCACTCCGCATAGTTGCAGTCAGCGATGTTCACTTGGGCTATGGAATTACGAAGTCGCGTCTTGCGCGCTATGTGGATATGATAAATCGCGAGAAACCGGACGTGATTCTGATCGCCGGCGACCTGATTGACATGACGATAGAACCGCTTGAACGCCTACGTATGCAGGACGAAATTAACCGCCTTCGCGCTCCGCAGGGGATTTATATGTGCCTCGGAAATCACGAATACATCAGCGGAGTCGATGCCTCAATCGATTTTATTCGTAAAACAAAAATTACTCTTCTGCGAGACAGTTTAGCAACGCTTCCGTCGGGACACCGGATTATCGGGCTTGATGACTACGGGCACACTCGCGGAATAGAAAAATTAATGCCGGACACCGGCAGTTCGATAGTTATTTCGCACCAACCGCAGAATTCGAGCGTAGACGCAATTGTTGCCGCGGAAGCGAAACTTGCCGTCTTCGGACATACGCATAAAGGGCAGTTCTTCCCGATTAATTTGATTACACGCTTGGTGTATAACCAGGATTATGGCTATCAAAAGCGCCGGAAAACTCATCTGTATGTTTCCTCCGGTCTCGGTCTCTGGGGACCTCCGTTCCGTATCGGCACTTATGGCGAGATTGTGGTAATAGATTTATAGGAGCAAAT
>JAQUZU010000021.1:5933-22797 GCA_028691175.1 Candidatus Kapaibacterium sp.
TGTGGCACAGCGTTTGAATATATAAGCATATAGTTGTAATTAAATGGCATTATTGGTCAATATTCGGAGTATTGTGGTGATATATAAACAGTTCCTGTTCAAAGATAAACTTCCGCTCTTGAACCGTGCGCTTGATACGTATTCACTACGCCAGCGCACAACAGCGAAAAACATCGCGAATGCGACTTCGCCGCATTATCGCCCGGAGGCTGTGAAGTTCGAAGAATTCTTCCATACTCCGGAGGTAGTCGCAAAAGGTACTAAAACCGACGAAACGCACATTCCGATCGGCAAAATCGACGACGGAAGCGTCCAAGGCGAGATCGAAGAAGCGGCAGTGCCAAAGCCGGAAGTCTATTTCTCGGGCGAAACACATGTCAATATCGACAAAGAAATGGCGAATATGGCACAAAACCAGATCAGATTTCGATTTACATCGAAGATGGTACAGAAATATTTCCAGGGTATGCAGTCGGCAATCACCGGCTATAGACAGTAATTTCGGAGGCAGATATGTCAGAAAATCTATTTTCATCTTTTGCAATTTCGAGCCAGGGCATGAGCGTTCAACGAATGCGACTGAGTTCTGTAGCGAAAAATATCGCGAATGCAAATACTACGAAAGCCGAAAACGGAAAACCGTACGAACGCGAAGTCGTAGTTGTGCGGGCGATTCCGCAAAGTCCTTTCGCGAACGAACTCGATACGCAAATTGCACTAAATCAAACCAACGAAAGTCATGCGCCAACAGCCGATCCTAATTCGTATCCGCCGGATTGGGACGTCCTGAAAGCACGAACCTGCCGCGACAACACGCCGCCACGTATGGTCTATGATCCGTCGCATCCGGACGCAGACGAAACCGGATATGTGGCATATCCGAATATCAACATAGTAACAGAAATGGTCGAGATGATTTCCGCACAGCGTGCTTTCGAGGCAAATACCGCCGTAGTCGACAGCGCGAAAAATGTGGCACGGGATTCGCTTGATATCTAATTGGCTCTTAATGGCTGATGCCGATTTTTTTAATTGTTAGAGAAGTAATCGTTGGCAGTTAAACACTAAAAAAAGTATTATGAGTATTACGAATATAAACAGCGGGACGAGCGGAATTCGCCTATATCAAAACAATAAAACCGCGACAGCAAACCGGAAAGCACCGCAGGAGCAACTTGTGCGGGCAAAATCCGGCGAAGACACGACAGAGTCGCTTATTTCCCGCAAGGAACGCGACTATTTCAAAAAATTGTTTCCGGAAAATTCGACGCAAATCGAGCGACACGAAGTCTTTACGCGTAACGGCAAACTCTCGGCGACAAATGTCTCGAAAGGCACGATAGTCGATTGGACAGTGTAATTAATTATTAATCACAAAATATTTGAGCATTAATATGGTAGTTAGCGAAATAGATCCGTCATTAAAATATTCGCCACTTGTACAACAGTTGGCTGATAGTCGCCGGACGGAAGGAATTGCTCTTCCTAAGTCAAACTTGGGAATAAACGAAGTCGACGCAGCGACGGAGCAGGCGCAAAAAGCATCTTTCACGGACAGCCTGAAGACGTTCATCACAGATGTGGATAATCAGCAAAAAGAAGCAACGGAACTATCCGAAGCCTTCATAAAGGGCGAGGGCGTCGATTTGCACGACGTAATGATCTCTGCCGAAAAAGCAAAAACCACTTTTACCTTGATGCTTGAACTGCGAAATAAATTTCTCGATGTATATAAAGAAACCTTGCGGATGCAAGTGTAGGGAATGTGTAATGTAAATCTCGGTGATTAACTGCAAAGCAGGCATCGAAATCATTATTTATTCACTGCAAACCATTATTCACGGATGATCAAAATGGCAAAAACTGAAATCATAGAACAAGCAAAAGGCTTTTATCAAAAACTCGGAAGATGGCAGAAAGTAACAATTTTCAGCGTACTCGGAGTACTCGTGCTGGGAATTGGAATGTTACTCTATTCGACTCGCGAAAAGAAAGAATACGCGATTCTCTTTACGGATCTTGACGAAAAATCTGCCTCGTCGATTGTGGAAAATCTGAAATCCCGCCAAGTCGATTATCAAATCGATGATGAAGGAAAAACAATCCTCGTAGCAAAAGAAACGGTATATGACGAGCGCATGGAACTCGCGAAGGAAGGCCTCCCCGCGGAGGGCGGCGTCGGCTATGAAATATTCGACAAGACCAATCTCGGAATGAGCGAATTTGTGCAGAAATTGAATTATCGCCGTGCTCTTGAGGGCGAACTTGCCCGGACAATCTCTGCGATGAACGAAATTAAAACTGCAAAGGTGAATATCACGATTCCGGAGAAAACACTCTTCGAAAAGGACAAAAAAGAGCCAACTGCGGCGATTACGCTTTTCTTTAAAAACGGGCAGGGTTCGGATCGTGTAAGCATTGTCGGCATTCAAAATCTGGTGGCAAGCAGCGTCGAGGGACTTCTGCCCGGAGCGGTAACCGTGGTGGATCATCGCGGAAAAATCCTCTCGCCGGAGCCGCTGGACGATAAATCCGTTACCGGTATGACGTCGAAGCAATACATGCAGCAGCGCGAAGTCGAGGAAAATATAACGCAAAAAGTACAGACTCTGCTCGACGGCGTTCTAGGTTACGGCAATTCGGAAGTGCGAGTTTCGGCAGAATTGGATTTTACGCAAAGTGACAAGACAATCACGGATTTCGATCCGGAAGAGCAGGTAGTCCGCAGCGAGCAAAACATAACCGATAACAGCAAATCTTCGGACAGTTTGAGTTATCCCGCCGTAAATATGGAAAAAGGCGTTTCTAATCAGATCGCAAATTATGAGATTTCGAAGACTGTGCAGCGCGTAATTGAAGGCGTTGGAAACGTAAAGCGACTGACGGTCGCCGTACTGATTAACGGAACGAATAAAATCACAACTCATTCAGACGGTACGCAAACTTCGCAATACATAAAGCGTACGAACGAGGAAATAAATAAATTAACCGATATCGTCAAGAATGCCGTAGGGTTCGATCCGACCAGAAATGATCAGGTTTATGTAGAAAATATTCCGTTCGAAACTCAACTGACAAACCAAAACCTCATAACGAAAAAGCCGGTAGCCTGGTATCAAGATAAGGATAATTGGCAATTATTCGCCTTGATTGTTGTGATGATGCTTACAGTGCTGATGATTTATCGCCTTCTGCAGTCGAAATATGTAAAAGAGCGCTTCCGTATCGCGATGGCACTTCCAAAGGATGTTACCATAGAGGATGAAATTGAAGAAGATGAACTGGAGGAGGCAGAAGACGAATTGGAGGATATCGATTTCGGCGACGAAGATTTGCTCCTTATGCCGGCGGAACTTCCGGAACAGTTACTCTTAGACGGCGAAAGAAGCGAAACTTCGCTGGAAGATTTCGACGAAACAATGAACGCGGAAGAAGATATGGATCTTGCCGCATTGGCTTCGACATCGCAGGACGACGTGCCGGAACTGACCGAGGAAAATCTCTTGAAATTAGAAATTAAACACAAAGTAGAGGATTATGTAACCGACGAGCCACTTGAAGCCGTGAAGTTGGTACGAATGTTGCTCGCGCAGGATGTTGGCGCGATATAAAAGTGATTTTTAGTATATGAATATTACAATAATAGAGCGATGAATGCGTCCAAAAAATAACGTAGAACAACGGAAAAAACAGACATGAAAGCAAAAAATTTAAAATTAGAAAACCTCTCCGGAAAACAGAAAGCGGCAGTTTTGTTGATGTCTTTAGATGTCGATGTTGCGGCAAAAGTATTCCAGGAACTCGACATGAAAGAGGTTGAGCAAATTGCCGTTGAGATTACAAATTTAAAGGACGTTGCCCCAACCGTCGTCGAAGACGTAATCGAAGAATTTTACCAACTAATGACCGCTCAGAGCTTCATGCTCGAGGGCGGATTGGAATACGCACAGGTCTTGCTCGAAAAATCTTACGGCTTGGATCGTGCGAAGGAAATTATCGAGAAAATCCGCGTGCTGACGACTGTCCGAGGTTTTAGCGCACTTAAAAAGGCAGATCCGCAGCAACTTGCAAGTTTCCTCTCGAAGGAGCATCCGCAGATAATTGCTTTGATTTTATCGCATCTGCCGCCGGATCAGACTGCGGAGGTTTTAAATGAATTCCAGCCCGCTCTGCGCGATGAAACGGTTGTACGTATCGCGACAATCGGAAAGGTTTCGCCGGCGATGGTTACGCAAATCGAGGCTGTGGTGGACAGGATTGCCGAGGGTGCGCTCTCGCCGGACATGGCTTCCACCGGTGGTGCACAACTTGTGGCGAATATCTTGAACAAGTCAAACACGAACGCCGCAAAACAAATTCTCGAGACAATCGAAGAAAAAGACATGAATCTCGCTGTCGAAATCAAACGCTTGATGTTCTTGTTCGAAGATATTGTCGGTATCGACGATAAGGGTATTCAGAGAATTTTACGCGATGTAGATAAACGAGACTTGGCACTTGCTCTCAAAGTATCGGACGACAAAGTCAGAAACAAAATTTTCCGAAATATGTCCGAACGTGCCGCTGCCGTGGTTCGAGAAGAACTCGATTATATGGGTCCGGTAAAGTTGAAAGAAGTAGAAAGTGCTCAAATGCGAATCGTCGATGTAATCAAGTTGCTCGAAGAAGCAGAGGAAATCGTAATCGGCGGACGTGGCAAAGAAGACGTATTTGTATAACGCTTGGTGATTTATTATTATCGATAATCGCGAATATTTACTATAATGGCAAAAATCAGCATAAAAATACCGCGGAAATTATCTCGAATAGAGGTTGTTCACGACAAAAAAATCGAGACGGAAGATTATTTTGAATATATTCCGTTGAAAGATGTACCGGAGGATCACTCGTTTCGCGAAATTTTCGTAGATGAAATTGCCGATTTGCGAAATGAAGAGACGGAAAAGGAAATTTTCCTGAAAGAAAATATTCCGATTATACAGAGTTTCAGCCATGAAATAACTTTCGTTGAGCAATTGAAGCCGATCGAAATCGATATCGAAAAATTGCCCGACGACGTGATTTTGACTGTAGAGGCGAAGAAAAAAATTCAGGAGGCATACGAAAAAGGTTTCTCTGACGGGCAGGAAGTTGCGAGCAATTTCTTCAAAGAAGACATGAAGAAACACCAGACTTGGGTGCGGCAGTTTGATACTGTTTCGCGGTCGCTTCGGACTGAATACTCGAAGGAAATGAAAAACCTCGAGGAAATGATTATTTCGCTCGGGATGCTTGCGGCAAAGCATATTTTGCAGCACGAAGTTTCCGGAAACTCGAATATCATAATCGAGCAGGTCAAAAAAGCAATCGCAGAACTTGATGACGAAATTATATTTAAGATTTTTGTAAATCCGGACGACTACGAAATATTGAACGAAGTCAAGAGCGAACTCCTTTCGTCGCCGGAAGCGGCAGAGAAAATCGAAGTTCTCCGCGATGAAAAAGTCGAGCCGGGCGGTTGCCTGCTTGTTACTTCGTCCGGAATCATTGACGCACGCATGCGGACTCAACTTGCGATGATAAAGAATAAATTAGACTCTGTGCCTATTACTTCAATTCAAACGCAATGAACACGAATTTGATATACGGACAACTTTCGCAGACCCTTTGCGGTTTCGACCCTTTACTGAAAAGCGGACGAGTGGCACGCATTGCGTCGATGTCTCTCGAAAGTATCGGCCCGAAGGTGCCTGTCGGCGAAATGTGCATTTTGCGCGATAAGAACGGAAAAATGGTCAATCGCGCTGAAGTAGTGGGGTTTCGCGACAATAAAATAATCTCGATGCTCTTGGGCGAAGGCTTGGAAATTGCCCCCGGAATGCAGATTGATTCTTCCGGCGAGGCACTCAGCATTAATCTGGGCGATCAACTTGTCGGGCGTGTGCTGAACGGCTTGGGCGAGCCGATCGACGGCAAGGCGGTCATAAAATCGGTTACGCGACGTCCGGTGGATGCCGCTCCGCCGAATCCGTTGCTTCGAAAGCGAATAAAAACTCCGGTTCATACCGGAATTAAAGCGATTGACGGAATGCTTACTCTTGGCGAAGGGCAGCGTGTGGGAATTTTCGCGGGATCAGGCGTCGGAAAATCAACTTTGCTCGGCATGCTCGCACGAAATACCGGTGCAGATGTTAATGTGATTGCACTAATCGGAGAGCGCGGACGCGAGGTGCGCGAATTTATCGAAAAAGATCTTGGCAAAACAGGACTTGCCCGTTCTGTAGTCGTCGTTGCAACAAGCGATATGCCGGCATTAGTCCGTATAAAAGCGGCAATGACCGCGACGACAATTGCCGAATATTTCCGCGACCGCGGGCTTAACGTCCTCCTTATGATGGACTCGGTTACGCGTCTTGCAATGGCTCAGCGCGAAGTCGGACTGACAATCGGCGAACCGCCGACCACAAAGGGCTATACGCCGTCCGTTTTTTCGCTGATGCAGCGCACGATGGAACGTGCCGGCTGCGGCGAGGAAGGCTCTATTACCGGACTATATACGGTCTTGGTGGAGGGCGATGACTTCAATGAGCCGATAAGTGATACAGCGCGCGGAATTCTCGACGGGCATATTATTTTATCGCGAAAACTTGCCGCAAAAGGACATTATCCCGCGATAGACGTTCTCGAGAGCATTAGCCGACTACGCAAAGATGTTACTT
The DNA here is from genome assembly GCA_028691175.1 of Candidatus Kapaibacterium sp. Lineage (GTDB taxonomy): Bacteria > Bacteroidota > Ignavibacteria > Kapaibacteriales > UBA2268 > CALLXS01. The sequence continues at coordinate 12,632 of JAQUZU010000021.1, forward strand.
CGCGTGAGCACTATGTAGCGGCGGGCGAAATTCAGTCGATGCTTGCGACTTATCGCGAGGCGGAGGATTTAATCAGTGTCGGCGCGTATCAAAAGGGTACAAACCCGAAACTCGATCGCGCAATAAAATATTACGACGCAATAGATCAATTTTTGCTGCAGGAAGTCGATAAACCTAATAACTTCGAAGATACTGTTAACGAAATGTTGAAAATCGCAAGCGGAAAATAATATGGCGAAAAAATTTGCATTCAGGCTGGAAAGCTTACTTTCTCTCCGCTCGCACAGAGTGGAGCAGGAAAAGAATGCTATGCTCGAAATTCAGGGCAAGCGCATTGCAAAGGAAAACGAAATCGCCGAAAATTACACTATGCTTGCCAATGCGTATGCGAACAAAGTCGGAACTACAACTATCGAAATGCTGCAAATTAACTATCATCGGCAAATTTTTATCAAAGAAAGAATTGCCAAACTCGAAAAGGAACGCTCGAATTTGCTCGAAATTGAGGAACAACGCAGAAAAATACTTTCCGACGCATTGCGCGATGAAAAAGTACTCGAAAAACTCAAAGAAAGACAACTTGAAAACTATAAACATGAAATGAATTGTGCTGAAAATGCCTTTATGGACGAAATCGTAAATAATAAAGCCGCAAGACAAAACATGGAAGCAAGTCGATGAATTTAAAGACAATTGCTGTGATAATACTTTCAATCGCCTTTGCATTCTTTCTGGCGATAGGTGGTTTCTTTGCGTTATACAAATACCACCCGACAGTCCTCGGTCTGCCACCAAATCCGGAGGACACTCTAAAGCCCCTTCCGGAACCGGAAATCCTGGATACTTTGCACGTCGAGCCGCGAGTTGAAATGAGCGTCGATGAGTACGATTCGTATCAGGCGCAACTAATCAAAAACGCAATTCTAAAGCATCAAAATGATTACACGCTCGCACAACGTGCGAAAGCCATCGATAGCCTGAACATAGTTTTAAAGCGCATGAACGCCACCCGCGATTCGATAAATCGCTACAAGGATTCAGTCAACACAGGCTATGCACATTCGCGGTCGCTAGCGGACAGTCTTGAAAAACTTAACGCAAAGTATCGCAAAATTATTGCAGAGAGCGAAAGTGCGAAGAAAAGTCTTGCCGAAACAGAAAAGCGTATGAACAAAAAACAGGACAGCCTGCAGGCAATAAACCTGGCGGATTACGCGAAAATATATAACAATTCGAATCCGAAGGAAGTTGCGAAAATCCTCGAACAACTTGATGAACGCGATGCTGCACTAATTTTGAAGAAGATGCAGAAAAAGAAAGCCGGAAAAGTCCTCGAGGCAATGCTCCCGGAAAATGCTGCCGCGATTATGCTTCTCGGCGGAAAATAACTTGAAAGATGAAGCAGAAAGCAAATTTTTACTCTATGCTTGATATTCAACCTCTAAAATCCGCGTTTCGTCGATTTAATTGAAATAACGAAATTATTCTGCAATATTGGCATTATTGTCTCGTCTAAGCAAACTCAAAAAACCTAAATGCTTCGAAGTAGAAGCAAGATCATTTGTTTTGTGCGGGTTCTGTTTTTATATGGACACACCGTGATGAAGCATTTTTTTTGTATTGAAGTGTAATTATATTGTAACCATAAAACCCCAAATGGAGATAAATTAATGGAATTGAAGAGTTTAGACCAGTTTCTCGATATAGCGAGAACTAAACCGAAAAGAAGAATTATTGTTGCCGCTGCAGAAGATGATCATGTTCTGAGTGCAATTCATGAAGCAGTAAAAGAAAATATCGTTACGCCGACTTTAGTCGGAAATACTGCGGAAATAAACAAAATTGCAAAAGAATTAGGCTTTGATGTCAGCGGAATTGAAATTATTGAAGAGCCGAATAAGGTAGCCGCTTGCAAGCGTGCTGTCAGCATGATTCATGACGGCAAAGCCGACATTATCATGAAAGGTTTAGTTTCGACGGCAGACTTTTTGCGTGCTGTTTTGAATAAAGAAACCGGACTCCGTAAGGGGGGACTGCTCAGCCACGTCGGATTTTTCGACCCGACCGCATATCATAAAGTTGTGGCACTTACCGACGCTGCACAGAATGTAGCACCGACTCTCGAAGAAAAAATCGGTATCATAAAAAATACGGTGGATTTGTTCCATCATCTTGGAGTAGAAGATCCGAAAATCGCTCTTTTGGCTGCCGTTGAAGTAGTAAATCCGAAAATGCAGGCAACTATTGATGCTGCGGCAATCGTACAAATGAACCGTCGCGGTCAAATCAAAGGCTGCACAATCGACGGACCTCTCGCATTCGATAACGCAATTTCTGCTGAAGCCGCAGAACACAAAGGTGTAAAAAGCGAAGTTTGCGGCAATGCCGATATGCTCTTTGTTCCGAATATCGAAGTTGGTAATGTACTTTATAAATCATTCACTTACTTCGGTGGTGCAAGCGTTGCGGCAATGATTTTGGGCGCAGCAGTGCCAATCGTGCTGACTTCTCGTGCAGATTCAAATCGCAGCAAACTTCTTTCAATCGGTCTTGCAGCGGCTTATTAATATTTTAACAAATTAATTTTAGGAAAATCATAATGAAAATATTAGCCATAAACCCCGGCTCGACTTCAACAAAAATAGCTGTTTACGACGATAAAAACGAAATATTTACTAAAACTTTGCGCCATACGGTAGAGGAACTTGCTCCGTATAAAAATATAATCGAACAGTTCGAATTTAGAAAAAACATTATCGTCGAAGCCCTGAAAGAGCAAAACATAGACATCGAAGAACTTGGTGCCGTTGTTGGTCGCGGCGGACTTCTAAAACCGATTCCGGGCGGAGTTTATCGCGTAAGTGACGAACTTATAAAGGACTTAAAATCGCTTGAATATGGCGAACATGCCTCGAACTTGGGCGGAATTCTGGCTCATGCAATTGCAAATGAACTGAAAAATGAAGTTCCGTCGTTCATTGTCGATCCGGTTGTTGTAGATGAATTGCAGGAGCTCGCACGCATTTCCGGTCATCCGGATGTTCCGAGAATCAGCATTTTCCATGCTCTGAACCATAAAGCGGTCGCACATCGTTATGCTCGTTCAATCGGAAAGAAATACGAAGACTTGAACTTGATCGTTGCTCACTTGGGCGGCGGATGTTCGGTCGGTGCGCACGCGAAGGGCAAAGTTATCGACGTAAATAATGCACTCAATGGCGACGGGCCGTTCTCTCCGGAACGTACCGGCGGACTTCCGGTTGGTGCTTTTGCGGCTCTTTGCTTCTCCGGCAAATATACTCATGCAGAAATCAATAAAATTATTGCCGGCAAGGGCGGAATGGTTGCATACGTCGGCTCGAATGATGCATATAAAATCGAACTTGCAGCAAAAGCAGGCGACGAAAAAGCCAAGTTGGTACTTGAAGCATTGGCATATCAGATTTCGAAAGAAATCGGTGCGGTTTCTGCAGTTCTCTGCGGAAAAGTCGATCAAATCATCGTTACCGGCGGCTTGGCAAAATCAGATATTATGCGCGACTGGATAAAAGAACGCGTTGAATTTATCGCTCCGATTACTTTCTATCCGGGCGAAGACGAAATGCAGGCACTTGCCGAGGGCGCATTCTATGCACTGAACGGCGAATACGAAATCAAAAATTACTAATCTGACGAAAAACGCGGGACGTTCCGCCATGGGAACGGCGTCATTGCGAGCTTAACCCGCAATCCCCTGAGGGATTAAATAAAAATTTCGCGATGGATTTCTTTTGTAGGGCGAACACATGTGTTCGCCCTTGTTTGCGTTATCGGATGTCCTGAAGAGGGCAGACACATACGGAGCATAAACATGTGTTGGAAATAATGCGAAGAAAAAATAGTAATATATTTGAAATATAAATACAATGCTGTAATTTCGATTATCAAAACATGAAACGTAGATGTAATTGCTCATAGTCGGTCTAACATGGACAGTTGCATAGGCTACTCGAATGAGTGGCTTGAAAAATATTTTTAACCAAAATCAGGACATTATATTATGAAAAAAATAGTTTGGCTTGTTATGATGGGCTTTGGAATTTGGCTTGTACAAAATGAAACAAGCATGGCACAATACAGCATAACTCGAGGGAACAAGGAGATAATTACAACTGATTCAATTTTTGTGGATAGTTTTTTTGCCAATACTAATCCGAAAGTTAACTCAAGATGTGCATCTTTTTCTAACTATGAAGTCTTTGGAGAAAACAATTCGCAAGGAAAGTTGATGTTTTGCGATGCTAACATAGTCAAATTGGATTCTGCCGGTGAAAGATATGCGACAACGAACATATTTTACTATGAAAATGCTTGTGTTAAGTGTGTTTCAAAGTATGATATGTCTCAAAATATAGAGGAATATTGCGACAGAAATGTTATTATGGGCGATAGTTGCGAAATGATGTGGGAAAGTGGTGTTTCCGCGAGCGTGGAGGGCGACAGTTTATTAATTAATTCTTCTTTTGCTGTAAATGTAGAGATTGTTGAGGCGTATCGTTTAGCAGAGAAATGTGTCGAACAATTCCGGACATCGGGAAATAATTATAGATATAAACATAACCTTGCGGAGAATACACTTTATCTCATTGTAATTAGGAACAGCAGCACAAATGAAATAATTAAAATTGTTAGGGCGAAGAAGTGATACGTGACCTTTCTCACATATAAAAAATTAATTCGTAAGCATGAAAAAACGGAAGAATGCCCGTTTTCACCATTTAATCTGTATAAACTGCAAAACAACTACCATAAACAAATATCTTAATAAATAAATCTTTTTTTTCTAAATAAATCGAGTTAATTTTGTAAATTATTTTTTTGCGTTTTTTTTTAATGTGTGGAAAAACGCCTAACTTGTTGAATTATAGAAGGTTATATGGAAGCGTTATTGAATGTACCGTCGTTTTTGCTCATTCCGTTCATTTTGATGTTGCTTGCAATTGCAGTAATGCCTATGGTAGCGGAGAAGTTTTGGGAGCCGAATAAAAACAAACTTATTGTTTCGGCACTGCTGAGTGTGCCGGTTATCGTCTGGTTTGCGGCGATGGGAGAGTTTGGGCATGTCAGCGAGGCAGTGCTCCATGATTATGTTCCGTTTATAGTGCTGCTTTTGGGACTTTTTGTTATCACGGGCGGCATATTGATTGAAATTCACAGCCATCCGACTCCGCTCGTGAATACGGCGATTATAGGTGTTGCAGCGTTGCTGGCGAGTTTCCTTGGAACGACCGGCGCGGCAATGCTGCTGATTCGTCCGCTTCTAAAAATAAATGAACCGCGTAAGCATAAAGTGCATACAATACTTTTCTTTATTGCGAGTGCGGCAAATTGCGGCGGACTGCTCACTCCGCTTGGAGATCCACCGCTGTTTATGATGTTCCTGCGCGGAGCAGAATTTACGTGGTTTATGGGCTTGCTGCCGGAATGGCTCTTTACAAATGTTACACTGCTTGTGATTTATTATCTTTATGATCGCAGCCAGATCAAAAAGGAACTCGAAGACGTGAAAAATCCGGACATGAAAAAATCAAATAAAATCAAAGTTTCCGGTGGCTTAAATTTCTTGTTCCTGCTTGGAGTCGTGTTTGCGGTTGCACATTTGAACCCTGCAAATTCCGATTTCCTGAAACCGGGCAGCATTTCGTCGTTTGTTCGTGAATATTTTATAATTTTCATGGTGATTCTCTCGTTAATTCTGACTAAAAAAGATGTTCGCGAGCGCAATAAATATAGTTGGGATCCGATTATCGAAGTGGGGTATTTATTTATCGGTATATTTATCACTATGGTGCCGTGCCTGATTTACCTCAAAAACAATGCGCATGCAATCGGTGTAAGCGAATCGTATCAGTTCTATTACATTTCCGGATTGTTGAGCAGCTTCCTGGATAACACGCCGACGGCAGTTACATTCCATTCGCTCGCTTTGGGCTTAGGTGCGAAGAGTGTCGGTGCGACATTGGTTGCCGGAATTCCGGAAATATATCTGAAGAGCATTTGCATAGCTTCGGTTTTCTTTGGTTCGATGACTTATATTGGCAACGGCCCGAATTTTATGGTGAAATCAATCGCCGAAGGTGCCGGAATAAAGATGCCGAACTTCTTTGCGTATATGTTTAAATTTTCGCTTATAGTGCTTTTGCCGGTTTATATAATTGTGCAATTGCTGTTTTTATAAATTGAATATGCCGGGGCGGATAAACCGTCCCGCTTTTTTTCGAATTTACACATTTCATTTTGCAGATTTATGATGTTTTTGTGTATTTGAGTTTTGAAATTTGAGGACAAAGGAAATAAGAGATGAACAAGATAAAATTTGCGACTATAATTGCAGTGTTTTTTGTGGCAATGTTTAATGCAAGCGCACAATCGGATAAAGTAACGCTTTTGCAGGGTACGCTGTACAATTCCTCGACGAAAGAGCCGGTGCAGACCATGCTTCATTTTATTGATGAAGACGGCAAAGAAATCGACGCCGGAAGCGGAATTAACGGGCAATATCAAGTCGTGCTGACTTCCGGAAAAAGTTATGTGATTACCGCACAAAATTATCTTATCGACAGCGAGGAAAGCGATATCGATATTCCCGCAAGCACAACATATAAGGAGATGCGGCAAAATCTGCAACTTCGCAAGATCGAGCCGGGAATGGAACTCTTTGCGGTTAGTGCTTTTGATAGCGGAAAAGAAGTTCTCAACGCCGACGGTCTGGCGCAAATTCTCAAGTTAAAATCATTTCTCGCGCAGAACCTGAAAGTAAAAGTGAAAATATATTTCAGTGCCGAAGATACGTATCTGAAAGTAAAAAAAGAGAAAGTAACCGAGAAAGTCGGCAAGAAAAAGAAAACCAAAACGGTTACGCGCAGCGTTGCCGAACAGTTGGAAAAATTGATCGAAAACCGTAAATCAAATTTGCGCGACGTGCTGACTTCGCTGAAAATACGCGAAAATCGCTACACTTTCGAGCCACTGGCTGTCTCGGCAGAAAAGCCGATAAAAAACCAAAAAACAAGCAAGAAGTCGAAAAAATCTTCTAAGACAGATTCTTCAATAAAGTTGATTACTCTGAAGATAGAAATTGAATCTCTGATGAAAATGTAGGTGGAATTAATTGTTTAGCAGTTCCATTTGCTCGTGTAGCGGAAGAGTTTCCAGCGGAATATAACGAGATTTTTCGGCAAGCGTGAGAACCGCAGTAACGTAGTCGTTGCTGTTGTTGTAATGGAAAACTGCCTTGCGACGAGATTCTTCCGAATTGCCCCAGCCGTTCGATTTTAAATAATTTCCGACAGAAAAAACAGCGTCCTCGACATCGAACAAATCTTTCTTACCGTCATTGTTGCCATCGACTGCCCAGCGAACATAGCTCGACGGCAGAAACTGCGACATGCCGAACGCACCCGCCCACGAACCTCGAATTTCTGTGATTGACTTGGGCGAAGTCTTCTGCATTTTTTCAAGAGCGATCAGTTGCTCGATAGCCCAATTGACTTTTTTGCGCGAGCGTGCCTCGACTGTGCTGTCCATTTTCGGATAATCATCCGGCGAAATATCGGCATTTGCCCGAATAGCGTCCTTGTTCAGTTTTAAAAATTCCGGCTCGTTGCACATTGCGGTTGAGAGAAATACTCCGGCAATATTTGAACTTCCGAGGAAACCGCCGTGGCGAGTCTCAATCCAGAGAATAGAAGCTATAACTTCTTTCGGAACATTATATTTGTCCTCGGCGCGATTCAGAATTGCTAAATGCGAGATAATGAATTTACGGGTTTTCTCGATCGAAAGCTGATTATAAAACTGAGAATAATCCGCCTTATTAAGATAGCCGGTAACGTTGATTTTAGCAAACTTTTCGTTAAATTTCACGTCCGGCGAATTCAAAATCGTATAGATAAAATCCGGAGAAGTACCACGGTTGAGCAAACGTTCAATCACCGGACGGAAGAAAACTTCCTTTTCCAATGCGTCGCCGCCCAAATACGAGACACAAGAAATCGACACACCTGAATTTATGAACAAAAAGCCCAAAATTACAAGTTTAGCCAGCCACTCTTTATAGGTTCCGCGTACGATATTTATGCTGTATTTCCCCATAATAATCTTAGAGACGACTCAGATAAAATAATGTTGCATCAAATTACAGAATATTTGCCAAAAAGTAACTATATGTTTCTGTTGTTTAATAATCGCAATAATGCCGGCGGACTGTCGTCTTTTATTGAACTAAGTAATTTAAAAAAATAATAAATATAGAAAAAAATGAGCATTAGAATTGGAATTCCTTCGGGCGAAATATATGAAAAAATAGTTGGGAGTTTCGAGACAATTCGCGAAAAATACGATCTGCAACTTCTTCGGGAAGACGACGAGCAACTGGGCAGTATGTTTGCGGCGGGAAATCTCGATTTGGCGTTTTTGTCTCCGTTGTCGTATTCTATGGGCATGGGAAAAGCCGAATATCGAATTATTCCCGAGACTTGTCTGGCTCTTGAGGGCTATACCGGCGAGTATTCGATTTATTTCAATCCGGAAAGCCGCAGCATAAGAACGCTTGCCGCAAAGTCGGACACTTCGTACCTGACAATTGCCGCACGAACTATTCTTGCCGAAAGGTACGACGCATTTCCGGAGATGAAGGTCGCGAATGTCGATGCTGCAGTCAGTATCGCGGAAATTCTTGAAAAAGCGGACGTTGCACTTATTGCCAGAAAAAGCCACGCAAAAGAGCCGGCTCTCGACCTCTCCGAGCAGTGGTTGGATTCGTATGAGTACCCGCTTATGCTGGGCTGCTGGGTTTGCACTATAAATGAAGAAAAACCTGATGAACGCGAGCAGGTTTATCAGCAAATTGTCGCTGAAATGGCTTCGCCGGACTTGGAGCCGGAAGTGTATGTTCGCGATGAATTCAGTCTGGCAGGCACAAAATATTCTCGTTGCGGAAATATTCATTACCGCTGGAGCGACGATATGGAAACCACGATGAGCGAAACTCTGCAACTGCTCTTTGTTCTAAGGCTTTACAACTCGGTTCCGGCAGTAAAAGTTCTCGGGAAAGGAATAAAATTATTCGAAGGCGACGAAGGCGAAACTGCTCCGGAAGAAACGAACGATGACCACGATCATGCCTGCGACTGCGAACATCATCATCATGACCACGATCACGATTGCGACTGCGAACATCATCATCATGACCACGATCACGATTGCGGCTGTGAACATCATCATGACCACGATCACGATTGCGGCTGCGAACATCATCATGACCACGATCATGCCTGCGACTGCGAACATGACAACTATGATAAATAAATATTATCAAATGTTGCTATATTTCAAAAAAATGTGTATTTTTGTGAACTGAAAAGTACGAATATTAATATAGAAACAAATTTTTATATCAAAAAATAATCGGAGGAAACAATGGAATTCCCAAAAGATTTAAAATACACTTCTGATCACGAATGGATCAAAGTTGATGGTAATATTGGAACAATCGGCATCACTGCTCACGCTGCAAGCGAATTAGGCGATGTTGTATATGTTGACGTTGCAGAAGATTTGTCGGAACTTGTTGCCGGCGAAAACTTCGGTACAATCGAAGCCGTAAAAACTGTAGCAGACCTTTTAGCACCGGTTACCGGCAAAGTTACTGCAGTTAATACTGCTCTTAACGATGCTCCGGAAACAGTAAATAACGATCCTTACGGCGACGGCTGGATGGTTAAGGTTGAAATCGCTAACTTGTCTGAGTTAAACGGTTTAATGGATGCAAAAGCATACGAAGAATTCATCGGTGCTTAATATTGATATGCGGTTTTGCATTGCAAAGCCCAAACAAATATAATTTTTAGGGCGGCCCACTGGTCGCCCACGTTTTATAATACAAACGGCCACGTAAAAATGAAAAAAGAAGATGTATCGCAACTAAGGCATGAGTATACAGCCGGCTCTTTTACGGAAAAAAATGCGGCAAAATCTCCATTTGATCAGTTTCAGAAATGGTTCGATGATGCGAAAGAAATCGGAGTACTCGATCCGACTGCGATGACGGTTTGCACGGTGGGTGCGGACGGAATGCCTTCCGCCCGTGTTGTGTTGATGAAGGCATTCGATGAAAACGGTTTTGT
>JAQUZU010000138.1 GCA_028691175.1 Candidatus Kapaibacterium sp.
TCACTTGATAATTCATTTGCAGTCGGCGTTTATACTCCGATTTCCGGCTCGAACCTGCAAATCGGTCTCGAAGTCGGTCGCGAAGAATTTTCGAAAAAATATTTTGATCGCTATGACGCACACCAAGAACTCTACACCGGCGCTCTGCGCACTTTCTGGGGTGCAGTTGCCGTGAAATATATTTCCGACCAAACGCAATTCCTCGGTCTGAACCTGCAACCATACGCTTCAGTGATGCTCGGAGCAGGCGAAATCGGTCCGATGGGCAGATTCTCTGCCGGCGTTACTAAATCAATCTCCGGATCAACCTCCGCATTCTTCGGAATCGAAGGATCTACGATGCTATATAACAACAAATATTCATGGTACGGATCCAATAAATTAGGACTGACATTCGGGTTAAATTATTCATTCTGATCCGCGTGCAGGGTTTTCCGGCCGAATAACGAAAAAAATTGAAGAAAAATTATTTTTTTAATTTATTTGCATATTCGGAAAAAATTCCGTAATTTTGTAGTTCATAAAAGTAAGTAATTTCTTTATCTATCATAAGAGAGAACTATGGCAAAGACCCAAACCTTCGGTGATAAAACGAAAAAGAAAAAAGCCGAGGAAAAAATGTACGTGAAAGTCGTAAAAGGCGTTCCTTCACCTAAGACAGGTTCGCTCAGATTTTTGGAAACTTTCGTTTCCGTAAAAGACTTAGCAGAATTAGACAAAATGGATTTCACTAAATAAGGACTGACATGAAAAAAGGTATTCATCCATACTATCACGTAGTCGATGTTGTCATGACAGACGGTACAACATATAAGACTCGCTCGTGCTACAAAAGCGATAGAATGGTGCTCGATATCGACTCCAAATCGCACCCGTTCTTTACCGGCAAGCAAATGCTCGTCGATACTGCAGGTCGCGTAGAACGCTTTAACAAACGATTCGAAAAATCCAAGTCAATCAAAGAAAGCAGGAGTAAATAATGAACACGATTCATCCAATGCAGAACAACTCATCTTTCCGTCCGAACAAAAAAACCGTACGGAAGAAAAATAATCCGCTTAGAGATTCTAAAGTAGTTGACTACTTGAACCCGAAATTCTTAAGCAGATTTACTAACGACCAAGGTAAAATTCTTCCGAGAAGAATTACCGGAGTAAATGCTTATCAGCAACGTCAAATTGCAAAAGCAATCAAATACTCCCGCCATTTAGCATTGTTATCATTCGTTGCACAGGATATTGCATAGAAACCTTCAACAGACCGATACGATATTTGGCAAAAGAAACTCTCGCTCGAAATTTTTCGGCGAGAGTTTCTTCGTTTACTTCTACGGCTAAAAATTGTTTATTTGTTCAACTATCAGACGTTAGCCCACGGAGTAATTGCGATTTCGACAGTCTCGCCCGTTTTCATGGTTACGGTTGCATTGACCAAACCGTACTTGTGATTAGCCAGATAAGTGATTTTCTCGATCAACGGATCGTCAAAAGTCTCTTCAATGGTCATCACTTTGATTTTCCAGAAAATTAATTGATAACTTTCCACTTCGTCTTTTGCAACCACTGTACGAGTATATTTCACTCCGTCAGATGTAGTGTACTCGTATTTGTCGCCTACTTTACTGCTGTATTTTACAAGCGTAAAGAGATCATTGGTTCCATTTACGTAATTGGCAATTCCCTGATCGGTGATTTTTGCGCGGACATCAACCGTAACCGACTGGTTTTCCTTGTCTAAAGTATCGATTGTAAAGCCGTAACGCTGTCTCATTTTTTCCATCCAGATAAGTTTTTCGCCAAGACTGAGTTGGTAAGTCCCCAGTATGGTATCCAGACGCAGGAAAGCCGAACCGGTAAATCCTACGTTCGTTCTGACGGTTGTAATACCGTTTTCATGGGCTACCACTGCGGAATTTGTATTATATACTTCACCGAGTTCGCTATTGAAACTACCCGACAGATTAAGTCCGAGACCATACTCGGCACCGACTTCATTTTGCGGTATATCGCTGTTTCCGCCGAAGGTTACCGAATCTTCGTCATCGCTGCACGCAACACACAGAAACAGCACCAAAGCGAGCAAAAAATTATACTTGATTTTCCACATTTCAACACCTCGATAATTTGTAATAAAAGGACAATTATACGAATATACAAAAATCGTGCAGAATATGCAAGTATTATTTTTATCTGCCGGACGCAAAGCGTATCTGGAGGTTTAGTTTGAACCGGCCGGAGGAGGAAAGTTCGCCAAAATTGTAGCGTTCCGGAGCGGGAGTTTCAAGACATGTATTATAAAACAGGTAATCCTCGAAGAGGCGTTTATCGTAAAGGTGATAGCAGACAACGTCGCCCGTGTCTTTTACAATCAGGTAGCCGCCATTGGCTTCATATTCGCCGTTCCATACTTTGCCCGGAGTCATTCCCAAGGCAATATCGATAAGCAGATGTTTGATTTTTGCTTCATATGCATTTATTCTGCACTGCGAAATTTATCAAAATGAAGAGCGAGTAAGTCTCTGTTAGGTAAGAATTTATCAGGTAGCACAATCTCTTTATTATGAATCTGCATCAAATAAGCCTTTGTAAATTCTTGCGTAGTACTATCAATTAACTTATCAGAGATTTGCACAATGTAATCAGGAGTAATCGCAAGCAAATTGCGGTCATAAGCCTTATGAAAAAAAGGATTTAGACACAAGCCATTAGCAGGATTGAGCCGATTATCTATATTCTCAGCCCAATCGACAATATGACATGCCTCGAGCAATTCTGTCTGAGCAATACCAGAAATACAACATGCATAATTATACGAACTAAGCACGGCATTGCGGAAAAATGATTGGTTAATTCGCTGGCGTATAACTCTCTCGCGTTCAATACCGACCGGCAAATTTTGCACATCAATATTGCAAACTTGCTCAACAGAAGTATGCGATAACTCAGCAAGTATATTAGCACAATCAAGTGCCAATTTCTCCCAATTATTGTAATATTCGTCCCATATTTCTTTATCCAACTTGCTATAATTACCCAAACCAACAATGCCACGACGGCGCAATTCAGGGTCGAAACTCCCGAAATTCCCCACCTTCATTTTGACCGAATTAACACTGCGCCCGATAAGTCGAGCAGTACTTACAATAATCTCATTAGTAGAACTAACTTTATTAAAAGGAACCTTACAATACGCACTTAGAGCTACAATAGTTTGCTCGCGAGTCCAATTATTCTGACTTCTCTGCATTTGTATCAATGATTTTTAAGTGAGAAATCCCTGCTTTTTCAAGAATATCTCGCAGGCTATCTTTAGTTATTTCGTCAGTTCGCATAACAACAAGCGGAACGCCATAATTATCAGCAATACCTTGCAAATTCTCGACGGTTACATCGCTGTCGCCAGGCAAAATGCTTGCAAAAATTTCAAGTCGGTCATCTACAGATAACGTAGCAAATTTTTCATCATCGCGGAAAAATTCCATAAAGCGATTGCGAGTTACAATTTCGTCGGAATCTAATACAGTTAATGGAACACCGTAACTATCAGCAATACCCTGCAAATTCTCGACTGTTACATCACTGTCGCCAGGCAAAATGCTTGCAAAAATTTCAAGCCGATCATCGGCACTTAGCGTCGCAAGTTTTTCATCATCGCGGAAAAATTCCATAAATTCGTTGCGTGTAATTTCTTCATAGTCTATACTCATTTTTCCATTACCTTTAAAGTATGTTTTTATCAAAATTACCACTTTTCCTCCCAACTACCAAGATATAATTCTTTGCAAAAAAAGAAAAGTAGTTTCTTTTGTCATAATATATCCGTAAATTTGTAGACTTTTATAGACTTTAAATTTATTATTTTATACAAAGGATATTGTAATGGCAGTATTTCGCCCGTTCAAGGCTTACAGACCTAAACAAGAATTTGCACAAGAAGTTGTTGCTAAACCATACGACGTATTAAACTCCGAAGAAGCTCGCAAAGAAGTAGAGGGACACCCATACTCTTTCCTGCACGTAGGAAAACCTGAAGTCGATCTCGCTCCGGGCATCGACCTCCACGACGCAAGCGTTTATGAAAAAGGTAAAGAAAACCTCCATAAACTCATCAACGAAGGCATCATCGTTCAAGACCCTGAAGCATATCTTTATGTATATGCTCAGACTATGGACGGCAGAACTCAATACGGTTTGGTTGGCTGCGCAGCTGTAGATGATTACTGGAATGACGTAATCAAAAAACACGAAAAAACCCGCGCCGACAAAGAAGAAGACCGTTGCAACCACGTAAGAGTAACAAATGCTCACACCGGTCCGATTTTCCTGACTTACCGCGACATCGACATGATCAACAATCTGGTTGCCGACATTGTTAAAAACGCTCCGGACAACGACTTGGTTACTGCTGACGGCATTCGCCACACAAGCTGGGTAATCCGCGATAAAGCAGTCGCCGAAAAAATCGAAAAACGCTTGGCAGAAGTTCCTAACTTCTACGTTGCCGATGGTCACCACCGTTCAGCCGCCGCTTCCCGCGTAGGCAGAGAACGCCACGAAGCAAATCCGAATCACAACGGCACAGAAGAATACAATTTCTTCCTGGCTGTGCTCTTCCCGGCAAGCCACCTTTATATTATGGATTACAACCGCTTGGTAGTTGATTTGAACGGCAACAGCGAAGAAGAATTCTTCAACAAAGTAAAAGCAAACTTCGACCTCGAAGAAGT
>JAQUZU010000139.1 GCA_028691175.1 Candidatus Kapaibacterium sp.
TCTCACAAAAACGAACGGTAATTGTCAAAGATTTCGACACATTTTTTTCGCCAAATCGCTCCGGAAATAAAAAAGATGTCGAACAAACTCCACTCTATAAATATCTTCAATCTCCGCAACCATCTACATTTTTAGTACTAACGGCTAAGCTTGAAAGTTTGAAAGGAATATCGAAAAAGAAAAACTTTGGTGCGGCAAAGTTTCCGTTCGACATAATTTTATCCAAACACGAATGGATTGAATTTCCGAAAGTATGGGAAAATACTTTCGCAGGCTGGGTTAAAAACCGTTTGAAGGAACACGGCAAGACAATCTCGAGCAAAGGACTGGAAATATTGATTTCGCAGACGACACCGACTTTGCGCGATTTAAGCAACGAAATTGACAAATTATTACTATACGTGCTGGAGAAACCGAATATATCTGACGACGACGCAATCGCTACAATCGGAACATCGCGTCAATTCAATGTATTTGAATTATCAAAAGCCGTAGGACAAAAGGATCTTTCGAAAAGCCTCGATATACTGCAAAACATACTCGCCGTAGAGCGTGCCGAAATGTTGATTTTAGCTATATTAACAAAATATTTCACAGCGACCTGGCGATTATCCGAATTAGGACAAGTAAACGAATCAAACAAACTCGAAATTGCGAAAAAAATCGGTGTAACTCCATACTATTTAAATGATTACGTCGTTTCGCTGCAACGCTACGGAATCGCCCGAATAGATCGTTCCTTCACGTACCTTTGCGAGGCCGACGAAGCACTTAAGACCGGTGCAACCGGCGGAAAAGCCGTTCTTCAGAATTTACTAATCAAATTAATGAATTAACTTCCGGCTTTTGTCGTGAGGTTTATTCCCAACTGCTCCAAGCGATAGCGCAATTTTGCACGCGAAATTCCCAATAATTTCGCCGCTTTAATCTGATTTCCATTGGTAATTTCTAATGTTTGCAGAATTAAATCTTTAGTTACGGACGCCAATGAAACACCGGTATCAGAAATTTTCAAAAGATGCTCTCCGGCTTCGAGTTTCACCGGTTTTTCTTCTGCCTGAGTACTTGCGGGTACATTTGAATTTGCGGATTGCGAGACCGGCACAGATGCAACGGATGAAACATGCGAATTCGAACTCATTTTGAGGAAACTAAGCGAATTTTTCGAAATTAATTCGTCCGATTCCAGCAAAACTATTCGCTCGATTACATTTCGCAATTCGCGGATATTTCCCTTCCAGCCGTAATTTTTCATAATATCGACAGCTTCGGGCGTAAATCCTTTGATACTTTTACCGAACTTTTTATTAAATGTATTCACAAACGAAGTCGCCAAAGTAATAATATCATCACCACGTTCACGGAGTGGCGGAAGAATCATTCTCGCAACATTCAAGCGATAGAACAAATCCTCGCGAAACTTTTCCTCTTCTACAAGTTTCTCTAAGTCCTTGTTTGTAGAGGCAATTACACGCACATCGACGCTGATTTCCTTCGAACCGCCCAAGCGATAGAAACTGCGTTCTTGCAGTACGCGGAGAAGTTTCACCTGTAATTCCAGGCTTAACTCGGCAATTTCGTCCAGCAAAATCGTCCCGCGCTGTGCCTGTTCAAATTTTCCGGTTTTTACTTTTTCTGTTGCACCGGTAAATGCACCGCGTTCATAGCCGAAGAGTTCGTTTTCCGCCAATTCGCGCGGAATTGCACCGCAGTTCAGCGTTACGAACGGTCCCTTTGCACGCGAAGAATTATCGTGGATATATCGTGCGAGAAGTTCCTTACCTGTCCCCGATTCTCCGAGAATCAGCACAGTTGTGTCGTCAGCCGAAGCAACAATTTTTCCCATTTCGAGTGCTCTCATAATTCCTTCGGAATTGCCGATAATCTCGCTTGGCACCTCTTCTTTGAGTTTTTCGCTTAGGAGGTCAACCTGCCGGCGGAGATCATAATTTCGCAAAGAGCGTTCGACCGATACTTCTAACTGCTCTAAGTCCAACGGCTTAATGATAAAGTCTTCCGCACCAAGTTTCATTGCACGGACAGCCATTTTAATATCCGAAAACGCCGTCATCATAATCACCGGAGTTGTGCACCCCTGATTGCGCAAATTTTCGAGTATATCCAGACCGTTAAAGTGCCCCAGAAAAATATCGAGCAGGATAAGATCCGGATTCACATCATTCATTTCATTCAAAGCTTGATTCGCATCTAAAAATGCATGGACACGAGCATATTTCGAAGCCAGAATTTCCTTCACCGTCATATTTACCAGCGGGTCATCTTCGATGACTACAAGCGTATAGTTTTGCAGTGTCATAGATATTATACTTTATTAGTTTGCACAATATTATTCACAAAAATACACTTTTTCGTCGAATAAAGCAAGAAGAAAATAATTATTGTTACTAACGTACTTTTGCTAATTGAAGTATTATTTAATAAAAATGAGTTTTACATACATTATAACCGGCTACGAGACAGCACTTCTCAATCTATTCTTTGTTGTTTTGAAAAAAAATCGTTAAATTTGCAGTTATGAAATTTGTAATTTGGAATAATATATAATGGATATACGCTCTGCCCTTAATTGGGACAAATCGAAACCATATTTTCAAATCGCGGGCTGGTTTTTCGGCGGTCTTTTTGCGATTTTATTCATTCTCGATTCATGGCTTTTGCCGTTTATTATTCACGGCGGAGACTCGGTAAAAATTCCGTATTTAGTCGGGAAAAACATAAACTCTGCGAAAAACCGCATATTAGATGCAAACCTTGATTTGGAAAAAGTTTATGAGCAATACAGCGAAACTGTTCCCGCCGGACAAGTAATAAATCAGGTTCCGAAGCCGGGGCTGCTCGTAAAAGAGGGGCGCAACGTATATCTGACCGTCTCGAAAGGTAAAGAGACGGTTAAAATGCCGTTTTTAATCGGACAATCTGTACGCGTCGCACGTAGAACCCTGCAAACTGCGGGCTTAGTTCTGGGAGATATTTCATACGCTACAAGCGAGGTTTACGGTCGCGATACAATCATAGTCCAAAGCATGAACGCAGATCAAGATGTAATATATGGACAAAAGATCAATGTTGTGGTAAGTTCCGGTAGTAGCACGCAAGTCTCTATGCCGCAATTAGTTGGCTCGTCATACTCGGACGCAATGGCATCGCTCACAGAATCCGGGCTGTCGGTTTTCGCAGTTGATACAGTCGATCACGATACATTCCTTTCAAACACGATTGTCAGCCAGACGCCGCCCGCAGGCGAAATTGTCAGCGGCAATACCGGCGTTAGAATCACAATTGCAAGATAATAAAAGAGCCTCCGAAAGAGGCTCTATTTTTTTAATATGACGTTAATCTGACTTTATAGGAGAGCGTCGAAGTTGCCCCATTTGCAACAGGAACAATAAACTTAATTTCATCTCCGAAATCAGCAACGGGTTTGATATTCGATTTTAGTATTTCGAATTGATTGTGGACATTTTTTATATATTCAATTTCGACCGGTTCGTCTTTGCGATTTCTGAACTCAATTTCGTATGAGTTTTCATAAACTTGGTCGGAAATTTTCGTACGTTTTATAGTTTTTTCAGTCAGTACGACATCAAATGCCTCGCCTATCAGCAATTCAAGTTTTTCGTCTTTCGGCGTGTGTACGATCGTTGTTTCGCCGATCAATTCTTTATCGACTCCGTCGCTTTTATACATTCGGACATTTCCGGCGGGAAGCGGCACGCCGAGATTGTTCTTTTCGGAATTAACAAATTCCACATAAACATTCGGATGAACGTCTTCCCCAATGCTGTAAATACTTGTTTCGTACTTAAATTTTTTGAGACATGAGATTGCAGATTTATCAAACATCGCGACCTGCTTTTGCTCGTTATTTGCAATTGTCGTCAGATTCGGCACCGTGTACATGTGATACTCGAAGAAAGATTTTTCCGAGGCATTTGCTCCTGCCGCCATGGTATTTTTCGCCATCAAACGTGGCTGTGCATCGGCAAAATCCATTTCCATTTTTGAGGTTTCGCGATTTAAATCGCCGGCGATAAGCTTCAATTTAGAATTTTTATAGGTTTTTCCTGATGAGTTATCAAGATTTATCCACGCATTAAGATCGAGTTTTGTATCGGATTTATCAAGCATAGCTACGTATTCCGCCTCCCACGACAGACCTCGCGTCTGATAGATGAGTTCGACATCCTGCTTGCCGGAAGTCTGCGAATCGATTTTCCAGACCAGCGACGGATATAGTACAAAACCTTCGGGAAGTTCTTCTACAGAAATCTGATATTCATCGATTTTCGGGATCATAACCAAGCCGCCGGAGTTCTTTTCTATAACTACACCGCTTAAATTCGAAGAAATCAGTTTGCCGGTTATAGTATTTTTGCCAACCAGAGTTACCTCTTTGCCGACATATTTATTCATAATTTTTTGCGTGCTGACTAAGTCGTACTTATAATTCTGCTCGATAATAACGGCATTTTTCAGGCTGATTTTCACGGTTGCGGGATCAATTTTTTCGGCAACATCTTCGATTGTATATTCCCCCATTCCATTTTTCAAATCTAACTCCCGCATTTCGCGCACCACACCGGTTCCCGAATTATAGATTGTTACGGCATTATCTTGTGCGGACACACCGAGGCTGCCGAGAAACATGCCGGCGAGAATTAATTTCTTGCTAAGATTCA
>JAQUZU010000140.1 GCA_028691175.1 Candidatus Kapaibacterium sp.
ACGTCGATGCCGACTTCGATAACAGTAGTTGCCACGAGAATATCATACTCTTTGTTCAGGAAATTCGTCATCGCCTCTTCTTTTTCGTTCCATGCCATTTGTCCGTGCAGCAAGCCACATTTATATTTCGGAAAAATTTCATTCTGCAATATTTCGAAATGCTCGACTGCGGATTTAAGTTCGAGTTTGTCGGATTTCTCGACTAACGGAAAAACTATATATGCTTGATGTTTCTTTTGGATTTCTTCACGAATAAAATCGTAAGCAGTCTCCAGTTGACTTTCGAAAACAACTTTTGTTCGTATCGGCTTGCGATTTTTCGGCATATTTTTTATAATTGACACTGCAAGATCGCCGTAGACGGTCATCGAAAGCGTTCTCGGAATCGGAGTAGCACTCATAACGAGAATATGCGGCATAGTCGGCACTTCGTGCGATTTTCTGGCAGCACTGATGAGTTCAGCACGCTGTCCGACCCCGAACCGGTGTTGTTCATCAATTACGACAAGCCCAAGTTTATTGTATTCTACATAGTGCTCAAACATCGAATGCGTCCCGACAATAATATTTGCCTCGCCGGAACGAATCTCCGAGAGCACCTGCTCACGAAGTTTTTTTCGTTGCCCACCGAGCAGTTGCGTTACTTTTACCGGATAATTCTCGAGCATTTTCTGAATGCTGTGATAGTGCTGTTCGGCTAAGATTTCGGTCGGCACCATCAATGCCGCCTGATATCCGGAATCAACCGCGGAAAGCATGCAAAGCACTGCAACGACTGTTTTCCCGCTGCCAACATCGCCCTGGAGCAGGCGGTTCATCGGATAGCCGCTTGACATATCGCGGGCAATTTCGTTCACAACCTTAATCTGATCAGGAGTAAGGGAAAAAGGCAAATTTTCGAATACTTTTCGAGCAAGAGCACTTTTTTTCGATATCGTTACCCCACGCTCGACATTTCGGATACCGCTCGCACGAAGTGCGAGAAAAAGTTCAAAATAGAAGATTTCTTCAAATTTCATGCGATTACGTGCGAGAGTTACATCTTCAGATGTTTTCGGAAAATGCAATTCCTCAATCGCCGTGCGAAGTCCCGGGAAGCCGAATTTATGTAGTATATTGTCCGGCAATGTCTCGTCTATCCGGACAGTATGCTCTTTTATTAGACTTGCGATCACCCGCCGAAGCAGGCTGTTAGAAATTCCGACTTTACGGAATGAATCCGGCGATTTATAGACCGGAATCAGATTTGAATTATACTCGCGAAACTCCTCCGGATCATACTTATGAATTTCCGGCTGGCTGAACTGCAATCTGTTATATTTGTCGATTTCCGGATTACCGCAGACAAAAATTTTGTCGCCGGCAAAATATTGCTTTTCATAATAATCTGCAAAATTCCAAAAAATTATTTCTGCTTTTCCGTCATAATCGTCTCGAATTCCGATTTTCAGATATTTCCGATTTTTACCGTATGTTCTTTTCTCTACGTTTGTTACGGTAGCAGTTACAACATATTCCGTTTTTGTTTTTACGTCCTGCGGATCGGCGAGGAAGGAGTTTTTCTCGGCAAGTAATTTAATAATCAGCAACTTAATCGAATCGAGCGCATTTCGGTCAATGTACGCACGAGGAAAATAATGCAGCAAATCCCACGCACTCCAAATGCCTTCATTCGCAAGAACATCGGCTCGCGCCTGCCCGATGCCTTTGAGATACATTAAACTGTATGCTGTGGGATTATTCATTAATATGTCGCATTAAATTTTACAAGCCGTAAAATTAGCATTATTTCTTATGATATTCAAATTTTCGTAGTCTATCCACAATTTTTTGAGTAAATTTGCATTTTCTACTATCAAATATTATGGAATGCAAAGCAAAATTTCTATTGGTGTCGCGATTATCGCAAAAAACAATGCAGACACAATTGCAGAAACGCTTGAGTCTGTTCGCCCGTTTGTACGGCAAATCGTCGTCGTAGATACCGGATCGAGCGATGCAACCCCGCAAATCTGCACGCGTTTCGGAGCAGAAGTGTACTTCCACGGTTGGAAAAAAGATTTCTCGTACTCGCGCAATCTGGCGATTTCATACATGCGAACGCCTTGGATTTTGTCTATCGATAGCGATGAGCGGATTGAATCACTTGATCTGCATACTTTCGCTGAACTCGCCTCAGACGACGTCGGCGGACTAAGCGTTATTATCAATAATTTGCTTTCTACATGCGACAGTTCGCAATATTCGACTCATCGCTTTACGCGGATTTTCCGAAATTCGCCTCAAATCCGCTATTCCGGGACAATTCACGAGCAAATTGCAGATTCTATTCTAAATGCAGGATATAGAATTGCAGACTCGGATTTTTCGATTATTCACACCGGATACGCCAATACAGACGAAAAGAAAATCCGGAGAAACGAAGAACTTTTAGTTTCCGAACTGCAGAAAAGCGACAATCCGGACTGGACGCGATACCATCTGGCATCGACTGAATTTGCCGCACATAATTTTAAAAACGCAGAAGAACTATTTCGTCAAATAGTTGACTCGCCCGCATTAACTCTTGCACAACAGCAGCTTTCGCGAATCCGCCTGGCACAAATCGCACTTCACAACAGCGACTGCACGGCAGTAAATTCACTGCTAAATTTCCGAGGACACTCCACGGAAATAGAAGGATTTCGGAAGTTCATTTTAGCAACCGGTCTTATTCTGCTGCATGATTATTCAACAGCATCAGAGTTTGTAAATGCACCGGAAACTACTTCATCGCCACTTGTCAGCAGGGAGACTTTACGCAAAATGCAACAATTGCTCGCCACAGTAATGCAATAATCTCCGAGCCGGCAACAGCTTAATATACTTTAACAACGTAATTCTGCCGATTTTTATCGGGGCGGTTATACATAACGCTTTGCGGTCTTGGTGGCAATACTAACGGATTCGGAGTTACATCTTCATACGGAATCATTTTCAGAATATGACTGATACAATTCAGTCGGGCAGCCTTTTTGTCGTCTGAATCAATACACCACCAGCGAGCAAAATCCGTATCGGTATAATGGAACATCTCATCTTTGGCTTTCGAATATTCGTCCCAGCGATTCCACGACGCAATATCTACCGGCGAAAGTTTCCAACGTTTATTCGGATTATCCGAGCGCTCGCGGAAACGGGCTTCTTGCTCTTTTTCGCTTACCGAAAACCAGTATTTCAGGAGAATAATACCGGAGCGAACAAGCATTTTTTCGAATTCCGGGCACGACTGAAAGAACTCCTGTCGCTGAGCTTCGGTGCAATATCCCATCACAGTATCGACTCCGGCACGGTTATACCAACTGCGATCAAACAGCACAATTTCTCCTGCAGACGGCAAATGAGCCACATAGCGCTGGAAATACCACTGAGTTTGCTCTTTTTCGGTTGGTTTTTCGAGTGCAACCACGCGACAACCACGCGGATTTAGCGGCTCAGAGACTCGCTTGATAGTCCCCCCTTTGCCGGCGGCATCACGCCCTTCGAACAGAATAACCACCTTCAAGCCACGTGCTTTTACCCAATACTGCAATTTCACTAATTCGGATTGCATCTTTGCAAGTTCTTTCTGGTAGAATTCCTTGCGTATTTTCCCGTTTTTATCCAAGTAATCTTTTGCAGCTTTTGAATCTTTTGCCATTTTTTCTCCGAAATTATTTAACAAAAAAGCGAGAAACGTGTTCTCGCTTTAAATATTGTATTATTCTGTCGGTTGGCTTCCCGGTGCCTTGCTGTTTAGTAACCTTACCAGAGAGCGTTCATTGATATTAAACCACACATTCGGATTAAACTCATCGACTCGTTTTTTAAAACCGGCAGAGATAGCGGCAGCGATAAACGCACCGTTTGAAACTTTTGCTTCAGAATATTCTTCGGCATGCTGTTTATATGAAAATGATGTATGTTTCGGGTTAATCTTCGTAAGTTTTTCGAGTTGAGAACAGAATTTATAAGCCCGCTCAAATTCGTCGAAAGCATTGAATAACTGCTCGCGGAGCTCTACTCTTCTCGCTTCAATTTCTTCTTTTTTCCCTTCTCTATACAGTTTAAGTTCTTCCGGCACTCCCCAACCAAAATATGTTAGTTTAGGATTTTTATAGAGTACTTGCCTAAATTTTTCTTCCATTCCCGGTTCCAAATTATACCTACGTTATTTATTTGACAATAATTAACTGTGCGCCCAGACTACTATGCGTCAAGTCTTCGGATTACAAAATTACGAAAAATTTCGTAATTTTCCGAATCATAATTTTCCAAAAAACGAAAAAAATATTATATTTATTCAGGCAAACTCCGGCATTTGATCATGAAAATCATTGAATAATACAGAAGAAAATTTTCGCATTATTACAACAAAAATCGTGCTTATTCGTGAATATATTTTTATATTTACGACAGGCAAACAACTTGTATAACAAAACAGTTTTATCTAACGGACTGACAATTATCAGCGATTATATGCCCGAGGCAAAATCATTTGCATTAGGACTATGCGTAGGAGCCGGTTCGCGAGACGACTTCAAAAATTGCGACGGGCTGGCTCACTTTGTCGAGCATTCGGTTTTTCGTCGCACAAAACACATGACTTCAAAGAAGATTTCCGAAGAATTCGAAAATC
>JAQUZU010000022.1 GCA_028691175.1 Candidatus Kapaibacterium sp.
TATTTTAAAAAAACTGGTCGGAGTTTTTACCGGAAGTCTTGGAATTATATCGGAAGCATTGCACTCCGGACTTGATTTAGTCGCCACTGTTGTAACCTATTTTGCTGTGAAAATTTCCGGCAAACCGGCAGATTGGGAGCATAATCTCGGGCATGGCAAAATAGAAAATTTCTCTGCATTTATAGAAACTATTTTATTGTTTGTAACTTGCATTTGGATAGTTGCAGAGGCGATGCAGCGGTTGATAAGCGGGAATTTTCATATCGAAATTACGATTTGGAGTTATATTGATGTTTGCCTTTCGATAATACTGGATATTGGGCGTTCGCGTTCTTTGATGAAAGTGTAGCCAGGCAATGTAATAGTCAGGCACTTGAAGCAGACGCCCTGCATTTCAGCACAGATATATTCAGTTCGTGCGTGGTCCGCTTGGATTGAATTGTGCTCACTTCGGAATTTTTCGGGCTGATAGTGTGGCGGCATTAGGCGTAGCAATAATTGTTTTCGTTGTATCGTAAAAGCTAGGGAAAAGGACAATTGCTGTCTTGCTGGATCAAGCACCGGACAATATGCGTACCCAAATTTATAATATTACTATGTCGGTTTCCGATGTAAAGAGGCATACTTTGATTCGGATTCGCAATGCCGGTGCGGATTATTTTGTAGATTTAACAGCAGAAATAGATTCGAATACTGCTTTTCTTGAATCACACAAAATATGCGGTATAATTAAGGACAAAATCAAATCGCAAATCGAGCGCTGCGACGTAAAAGTACATTTGGAGCCTTTTACGTCAGGGCTGAAATAATATAATTTACAGCCATCACAAAGAGGAAAAACGCGTAAAGCCGTTTGACATTTTGCGTACTGAGAGATAAATTTATTTTCGCTCCAAAATATGCACCAATATCCAATCCCACAGCCAATATTAATGCAATAATAATATCAACGTGTCCGGCATTATAGTATGAAATTACTCCTGGGAGTCCTGACGGCGGGAGTAGTGCGGCAAGTGATGTTGCGATTGCAGTCTGCGGATTAAATTTTAGTACCGTTACCATAATGGGCACCATCACAATCCCACCACCAATGCCGAAAAGCCCGGCCAACACGCCGGCAAAAATTCCCCACGGGAGAATTTTAAGTATAGTATGTGACATATTACCATTATCGTCTTGCTTCTTTCCCGGATTTTGCTTCGGAAATAGTTTGAAACCGGAAAAACGATAGCATACCCAAAGCAAAAATCCGCCGTAAATTGTTTGCAAAATAGTGATCGGAAGATATATTGCGAAATTGGCACCAAAGAACGATCCGCAAAAAATTCCGAAAGCAAAGATTGCAGCGACCCGAATATCGAGATTGCCTTTTTTTCGATATTCAAGAATAGCAGTGAGGCTGACCGGAAGAAGTAACGCCGCGAGCGAGCTTCCACTTGCAGAAAGTAGCGAAAAACCAAAAACAGTAGTCAAAAGCGGTACCATTACAATTCCGCCGCCTATTCCGAAAAGTCCGGACATTACTCCGGCGAGAAGTCCTAGAAGAGATATTCCGAGATACAGCATAATTTCCAAAAATTTTCATAAAAAAATTGCAATTCGGCAATTTTCCACATGTTTTAATATTTACCCAAGCCCTTATATGTGATTTAAGTGAAGTGCAAAAAATCAAAAGGGGCGAGGTATGCCTCGTCCCTTAAATTATAGCATCAGCTGCCTTTAAAAAACGAATTATTTTCCACTAATGCTCATGTTGTTTATCTTGATAGTAGGTGCAGAAAGTGAACTGCGCATGTTTAGGTCATTGCCTATCATATCAATATTGTTCAGCATTTCGCTTAAAGTGCCGGTAAATGTAACTTCAGCAACCGGATAGGTCAATTTGCCGTTTTCAATCCATAAGCCGTAAGCACCCTTGGAGATGTCGCCCGAGGTCGGAACCGTTCCCTGACCAATTGTATTAGTCAGATACAACCCCTTTTTGACCGATTTAATAATCTCTTCCGGCGAAACATTTCCTGGAGCAATGTAGCAGTTCGAGATACCTGATGCGTGTCCGTTAGACTTCATGCCGAGTTTTTTTGCAGAGTATGTATCGAGAAGATAATTTTTCAATACACCGTTTTCGACGATAGTCATTTTCGACATCGGAACACCTTCGCCGTCAAACGGACGTGAACCGGCACCGCCCGGAATAGTCGGGTCATCTATTATATTCAGCATTTTGCTTGCAATGCTTTGGTCTATCTTATCAACTAAGAACGATTGCTTCATGTAAATTGCACTGCCACTGATACACTGCAATAAAAATTCGAAAAGCATCTGCGACATTTGCGGGTCAAACACGATTGGTACAACCTGAGTTTCAACTTTTTTTGCACCAACCAAGCGTGTTACGCGTTCAATTGCTTTTTTTGCAATTGATTCGCCCGACGGCAATTTGTTCAAATGATGCGACGACTCCCACCAATAATCTTCCTGGAAATCATCGCCTTCGCCGGCTTGTAGTGAAACAGACGCAGAAATCGAAGTAGTCGAATATTGTCCGAGAATTCCGTTTGAATTTGCTATTACACGAGTGCCCTCGCCGGTACCAAATCCGGCACCTCCGGACGCACGAATGCGCTTATCTGCAAGTGCAAAGCGCTCCATATCAAGTGCACGTTTGATTTTTTCTTCCGGACTCATTTTGAGAATTGCTTCATCATAAAGGTCATATTTCGACATGTCGCTCGGATAATCGGCTGTTTTAGTCGGAATTCCGGCGAATTCGTCTTTGCCCGAATATTCAGCACGCTCAATCGCATTTTTAATCAGTTTCTCCATAGTGGAGGCAGCGAGATCACCACTTGAAGCAGAAGCAACTTTTTTATCTACAATAACTTTTACCGATGCCGCTTTATCGGAAGCTTCATTAAGTTCTTCAATATTTCCGTCGCGAACCGATACGCTGAAATCGTTGCCCTCGTATATTGAAATTTGCACTTCGTCTGCACCGGCTTTTTTGCCAAATTCTACGAAATGTCTTGCAATGTCGTTTAGATTAGAATTATATTTCATTACATGCCTCCTACTGTCATTTTCTTAATTCGTAGTGTCGGTGTGCCTGCAGTAACCGGAACAGTTTGTCCTGCTTTTCCGCAGCTGCCAAGGAAAACGCCAAAATCATTTGCAACCATATCTACATCTTTCAGGATATTAATATTGGAGCCTATCAAAGTAGCATTGCGTAACGGTTTTGTTAGTTTTCCATCCTCGATTAAATATCCGAGATTTACCGAGAAAGTGAATTTACCTGTGTTTTCAACCATTCCGCCCTGATATGTCTGTGCATAGAAACCTTTCTTGACAGATTTAATAATCTCTTCCGGAGTACTTTCGCCCGGTGCAAGATTAGTATTATTCATGCGCGGAATCGGCATGTGCTGATATGTTTCGCGTCTTCCGTGTCCGTTTTCGGGTTGTTTCAAGATTTTTGCAGAAAGTTTATCGTTCAGAAAACCGACAAATTTTCCTTTTTCGATTAGCATTGCTTTTTCGCAAAGCGTACCTTCATCATCGATATTTAAACTGCCGCGCAAACTCGGAATAGTCGCGTCATCATAAATATTGATAAGCGGACTTGCAACTATCTGACCAAATTTTTCGCTCATAATGGATTGTTTTTTCCAATTAGCATCGCCCTCGAGTGGATGTCCGACTGCTTCGTGAATCATTACTCCGGACTGATGCTTGCTCAGCACGACAGTATATTCGCCAGCCGGAGCAGGCTCTGCAGATAGAAGTTCAACTGCTTCTTTTGCGGCACGTGTGCCGATATCACGCGGATGAGCGGTTTTTTTGTAGAAATCTAATCCAACTCGTCCGCCGTCGTTTCCATGTCCGGATCCGCGAACCTTGCCGTTTTCGGCTGTTGCACTAACTACTAAGCGTACCATAGGGCGAACATCTGAAATAATATGTCCCTCACTGTTTGCAATAGTAACATATTGAATGCTGTCTGCGAGCGAAGAATTTACTTTTACAATCTTCGAATCATATTTCATCGCAGCGTCATACGCTTCGCGAATAAGTTCGATTTTAGTTTTTAATGTCGCATCTGAAATCAAATTTTCCGTTGCATATGTCTGTACTTTCGGAAAATATTCGTTCATATTTGCAACGGTTGCTTTGGAATTTCCTTGTGCAATTGTTGCGGCAGTCAGTGCTGTTGCCTTGATTTTCTCGAACGTTAATTCATTAGTGTAGCCATATCCGGTTTGCTCGCCTTTTACTACCCGGACTCCAACGCCCAAGCGAACGCTTTCCGACGAACCCTTGATTATTCCTTCGCTCATCGATACCGAACTATCAACCATATATTCAAAAAACAACTCCGAAAACTCGCCACCCTTTGAAAGTGCAATCTCCAGAAGTTTGCGAATGTCTTCTTTGGACATTCCGAAATAATTGACTTCGCCCGGCTTTGCGGTATAAGTAGTCTCAGCAAACAAATTGCCGGCAAAGTGTGGCACGATCGCCGCAGCCCCGAGGCATAGCCCACTACTCTTCACGAAGTCTCTTCGTTTAATATTCATGTTAAAATCTTATATTGTATAATAAAATGTTGTTTTTCTAAAAAAATAAAGACGAACTAATAATATAATATTTTGAAATTATTCTACTTCACTACGTTAATAAATATATAAGCAAGTAAGTGGAGTCTGTCTGTTTGAATGAAATGAAAAAGTACATTGGGAGAGATGTAGAGAACATCATTGCAAAACTTGACGAAAATGCCGTTAAGTGTTTGCATTATATGCAATTAAATCTTTAACTCTGCATTCTCCTTTTTGTACCAAATTATATTTGGATAATAGATAAATATATTGTAATTTTGAGTACTGAGATTTAACAAATTTATCTCGGAATTCAGAAATAATAATTTTAAATGGAGAATTGATATAATGAAAAGAGCTCATAATTTTTCGGCAGGTCCTGGCGTATTGCCGATTCCTGTATTAGAAGCAACTTCGCAAGCCGTTTTAGATTACAATAACTTGGGAATGTCCATTATGGAAATGAGCCATCGTTCAAAAGAATACGATGCAGTTTTCACAGAAGCTCAAAAGAATGGTCTGAAAATTTTAGGTCTTTCGCCGGAAGAATATGATGTATTGTTCCTCGGCGGCGGTGCAAGCATGCAATTTATTATGCTTCCGATGAACTTTTTACGCACTTCTGCCGATTATATTAATACCGGCAACTGGGCAAAGAACGCAATCAAAGAAGCAAAATTCGTAGGTAAAGTAAACGTAGCTGCTTCTTCAGACGATAAAAACTTCAACTATATTCCGCGTTCTTTCAACTTTGATCCTAAAGCCGATTATATTCATTTGACTACAAATAATACAATCTTCGGTACTCGCTGGGACAAAATTCCGGAGACTTTGCCGAATGTTCCTCTGGTAGCAGATATGTCTTCTGACTTCATGAGCCGCAGACTTGACTATAGCAAGTTCAGCATGATTTATGCCGGTGCTCAGAAAAATATTGGTCCTGCTGGTGCTACTATGGTAATAATCCGTAAAGATTTTGCTGCTACTGCAAATGAAGAAGTTCCGACTATGTTGAAATACAAAACACACATCGACAAGGGTTCTATGTTCAATACTCCTCCGTGCGTAAATACATACGTTGTAGGCGAAGTATTCAAATGGATTCTGGCTCAAGGTGGTCTGGAAGCAATTGAACAAAACAACATCAAAAAAGCAGGCATCCTTTATGATTATATGGATGCTAACTCTGACTTCTATAAACCGACAGTTGCTGTTAAAGAAGATCGCTCTTTGATGAACGTTACTTGGAATTTGAACACTCCGGAGCTCGAAGCACAATTCATAGCCGAAGCAAAATCAAAACATAACATGACTAACTTAAAAGGTCACAGAGTAGTTGGCGGTATCCGTGCTTCTATCTACAATGCTTGCCCAATTACTTCAGTCGAAGCATTAGTTAAGTTCATGGAAGAATTCAAAAAAGCAAACAAATAATCTAAACGATTATTGAATAATATAAGGGACGATATAGATCGTCCCTTTTTTTAAAAATTTTCTGTATTTTAAAATACCATAATTATTGTTTCGTCTTTAGCGACATAAAAAACGAAAACAAATGTCGTAAGTCAACATGCGCGAAATTGGTAAATACCTTGGGCTCGGCTGGCAAATGGTAATCACAATTTTGCTTGGATTGTGGCTCGGCAATTGGCTTGACGAAATAACCGGTTCGGAAAATATTTATACTGCAATATGTGGTTTTGTTTTTTCAATTGTTGCAATATGGAATTTTATCAGAATCGTATTGAAGTATCAAAAAGAAGAAGACCAGAAAAAAGGATCTAAATAAGTATGGAAGTAGAAAATAATTCGGCAAATCATGGTAACGGTGAAGTAGGACCGGAAGGTGCAATTCAACACTATCTTGCCGGTTTGAGTGATCATCGGACTTTATCGTTCTTTCATTATAAAATAATAGATTTACCGGTAATAGTCTATGACGACGGATTACATATATATAAAGATATCAATTCAATGGAGCAGGCTGGGCTATTCACCGAATGCGAACATAAAATAGTTCATAAAGATAATCCGGCACAGGGTGTGGCGTTTGATGCATCAATCACAAGTTTGGTATGTTTTGAATGGATTGCCATGATAATCGGTGTGGTGTTGTTTTCGCTTGCCGGAAGAAAGTACAAAAAAGGAACTGTCAAGGCACCAAGTGGTTTACAAAATTTGCTTGAAAGCGTTGTATCGTTCGTTCGTAATCAAATTGTTATTCCCAATATACCGGGAAGAGCCGGGCACAAATTACAACATTATTTTTATGCTTTATTCTTTTTTATTTTAATAATGAACTTAGTCGGACTTCTGCCTGGTGGACATGCCGCTACGGGATCTATTGCTACGACACTCGCTCTTGCAATTACTTCGTTCCTTGTGATTAATATCACTGCGATGAAAGAATCCGGCGTCGGCACATGGTTTAAACATCTTTTGGGTGGTGCACCATGGTGGCTGTTTTTTATTATGATTCCAATTGAATTTATATCATTATTCACCAAACCGTTTGCACTTACAATTCGACTTTTTGCGAATATGACTGCAGGACACGTAGTATTACTTTCGCTGACCGGATTGATTATTTATTTGCAAAGTTATCTTATGGCACCGGTTTCGGTTGGATTTTCGATATTTATGCTTGCATTGGAACTGCTTGTGGCATTTTTGCAGGCATATATCTTTACAATATTGACAGCTGTTTTCACCGGTATTGCAATTGGTGATCATGCAGAACACGCTGAACATGCAAATTAATTTTTAAATATTTGAAATAATTGTTTCTATAAATAATGGAGTAATCGATGGATTTAGTATTTTTAGCAGCCGGACTTGGCGCCGGATTAGCAGTACTTGGAGCCGGTTTAGGTATCGGCAAATTGGCTTCTGCGGCACTCGAAGCAGCAGCTCGCCAGCCTGAACTAGCAAGTAAGTTGCAAACAATGATGATTATTGCATCTGCACTTATTGAAGGTGTTGCATTGTTCGCATGCGTAATTTGCTTTATGTTGACTACTAAATAATTGTTGCAAATAAGAACCGAAGTAAAAATAACTTCGGTTCTGCAATTTACCACGAGATACACAAAGGTAAAATAATGGGAAATATTCTTGATGTAAATTTTGGATTAGTCTTCTGGACGTTGCTAAATTTCCTCATCTTTTTTCTTCTGCTGTGGAAGTTTGGTACTAAACCAATCGCAAACGGCTTGAAAGCACGTGAAGATTCAATTCGATCCAACATAGATGGAGCGGCAAAAGCTAACGAAGAAGCGACAAAATTACTGAATGAAAGCCAAAGCAAAATTTCGCAGGCTCAATCTGAAGCAAACGAAATAATTCAATCAGGCAAAAAGCAAGTTGAAGTAATTATTTCAAAAGCAAAAGAAGAAGCCGAAATTGTAAAAAGTCAAAAAATTAAAGATGCAGTTAAAGAAATTGAAATTTCAAAAGAAAATGCAATTAACGAACTACGCTCAGAAGTTGCTGACTTGGTAATAGTAGCAACGGAAAAAGTTCTTGACGAAAAAATAGATAAAAATAAAGACAGCAAGTTAATCGAAAGTGCTATTGCAAACTTCGATAAATTCAATAATAATTAATGGCAAAATATGACTGAATATCGCGTCTCGATTAGATATGCAAGAGCATTATTAGAATTGGCAAAGCAAAGTCAAAGTGCCGAAGCAGTTTTGAATGATTTATTGCATGTAAGCCAAACAATAAAAAGTTCACGAGAACTTTCTTCTTTTATTCAAAATCCGATTATTATGCCGGACAAAAAAAAGAATGTATTTTCTGAATTATTTAAAGAAAAGATCAGCAAACTTACTTATGATTTTTTAATGCTTACAGCCGAAAAAGACAGAGAAGTTTTGATTACAAGCATTGCCGAGCAATACGAAGTCGCTTATAATGCCGAATTTAATCGCACAAAAGTAAAAATTATCACTGCAAAACCTATAGAACAGACACTGAAAGACAGCATAGTCGATAAGTTATCTGAATGCTTCAAAAGCGTTATCTTGCCAAGTTTTGTTGTTGATAAAACCGCAATCGGCGGGGTCATAATCAAAGTAAATGACAAAATTATTGACGGATCTATAAAAAATAAACTTTCTAAGATGCGTGTTAATTTGATTATGGGCAACAAATAGTAAAAAAAAGAAAATTACAAATTGAAATATAAGGAAATATTATGGTAATTGATGTACGTCCGGAAGAAATATCTGCAATACTGCGACGTCAATTGTCAGGTTTTGAGAGCGAAACCGATACTTATGAAGTAGGTACCGTATTGCAAGTCGGCGACGGCGTTGCACGTGTGTATGGACTTAATAAAGCAATGGCATCGGAGTTGGTAGAATTTCCTAACGGAGTTTTCGGAATGGTGCTAAACCTCGAAGAAGACAATGTCGGCGTAATTCTGTTCGGCGATGATACTTTGGTAAAAGAAGGCGACACAGTAAAGCGTACCGGAAAAATTGCTTCAGTGCCGGTGGGAAACGAACTGCTCGGCAGAGTAGTAAATCCGCTTGGAGAGCCACTCGACAATAAAGGTCCGATCAACGCAACTCAAACCCTGCCAATCGAAAGAAAAGCACCTGGCGTTATTTCGCGTCAGCCGGTAACTCAGCCAATTCAGACCGGTCTAAAAGTTATCGATTCGCTAATCCCAATTGGACGCGGTCAGCGTGAGTTGATTATCGGCGATAGACAAACCGGTAAAACTGCGATTGCGCTTGATACAATCATAAATCAAAAATTTACGCATTCTGAAGAAGCAAAAAAATACGGTATTGAACCGGTCTATTGCATTTATGTCGCAATCGGACAAAAAGGTTCCACTGTAGCAAACGTGGTTTCATACTTGCAGCAATTTGGTGCTATGGATTATACGATCGTTGTTGCAGCAAATGCTTCAGATCCGGCTCCTCTGCAATATATTGCGCCGTATGCCGGTTGTTCGATGGGCGAGTTTTTCCGCGATAACGGGAAACATGCGCTTGTAGTTTATGATGATTTAACCAAACAAGCAGCAGCTTATCGTCAAGTGTCGTTGTTGCTTCGTCGCCCACCGGGACGTGAAGCATATCCGGGCGACGTATTCTATTTGCACAGTCGTCTATTGGAACGTGCCGCAAAATATAATAAGGATCTGGGTGCCGGTTCATTAACCGCTTTGCCGGTAATCGAAACTCAAGCAGGTGATGTGGCTGCATATATTCCTACAAATGTAATCTCTATTACAGACGGTCAGATTTACTTGGAATCAGATTTGTTTAATGCGGGCGTTCGTCCGGCATTAAATATTGGTATTTCGGTTTCGCGTGTAGGTGGTAATGCACAAATTAAAGCAATGAAAAAAGTTTCCGGTCCGTTGAAACTTGATTTGGCTCAATTTAGAGCACTTGCAGCTTTCGCAAAATTTGGAACAGATTTGGATAAATCAACACAGTTCCAACTAAATCGTGGTGAAAAGTTAACTGAAGTCATGAAGCAAAAGCAATTTGCACCAATTCCGGTTGAAAAACAGATTGCACTTATTTGGGCTGTAACAAATGGTTTCTGCGATGATTTGCCAACCAAATTTATTGCACAATTTGAACAAGAATACCTGAGTTTCTTGGAAAACATGCATAATGATTTGCTTGTAAGCATAATAACTTCGAAAGTAATCGAAGCAAGCGTAGAAGCAAAATTAAAAGAAATAACTGCAAGTTTTATGTCGCAATTTAAAGCAGGGATTAACCTGAAATAGCATGATAATTTTGACAGGAGGAGCCGGTTTTATCGGCTCCTGCTTCTTACGGAAATTGAACGATGAGGGATACACAGATATCCTTGTTGTTGATCATCTTGGCGAGCAGGATAAATGGAAAAATTTGAATGCAAAAGAGTTTACTCGATTTGAGCATAAGGAAGTTTTTCGAAAAAAACTTGCCGAAGGAAAGTATAATCCCGAAATAATAGATTATATCGTCCATCTCGGTGCGTGCTCTAAAACAACCGAACGTAATGCAGACTATATTATGGATAATAATCTGAATTACAGCATTGAACTCGCAAAGTTTGCAATTCAAAATAATATTCCGTTTATGTATGCGAGCAGTGCCGCAACTTACGGTGATGGTAAATGTGGCTATTCGGATATGAATTTCAATTATCTTGAACCGCTGAACGTGTATGGACTTACCAAGCATCGTTTTGACAAATGGTTGATCGCAAATGATTATATAGATAAAGTCGTCGGATTAAAGTATTTTAATGTTTTCGGTCCCAATGAATATCATAAAGAATCCATGACGAGCATGATATATAAAGCATTTTTTCAAATTGTCAATACGGGAAAAGTCCAATTGTTCCGCTCAAATACTTCGGAATATAAAGATGGTGAGCAAAAACGAGATTTTGTTTATATAAAAGATGTCGTAACCGTAATGATGTCAATTTTCAAACGTCAGGATTCTTTTAGCGGAATTTACAATTTAGGTACAGGACGTGCCCGTACATGGAACGATCTCGCTTTGGCGACTTTCCATGCACTCGAAATAGAACCTACTATTGAGTATGTCGATATGCCGAAAACGCTTTCAAAACAATATCAAAACTTTACACAAGCAGATATGACAAAACTCTGCGACGCAGGAATTTCTCATCAGTTTATGACGCTCGAAGAAAGCGTTACAGACTATGTTAGAAATTATTTAAATAAAGAATTGAAAATATTTTAACCTCTAAGAAATAGAACAATGGCAACGTTAAGAGATATTAGGCAAAGAATTGCTGCCGTACAAAATACTTCAAAAATTACGCAAACTATGAAGATGGTTTCTGTTGCGAAGTTAAAAAAAGCACAAAATGCAATTCAAGATGCACGTGCATATTTTGTAAAAATGAATGAAGTTATTGAGAATTTGACGAGTTCGTTGGGTGATTCGTATAGTCATCCGCTTTTAAATCAATCAGACGAAGTTAAAAATATCGTTCTCGTAGTTGTAGCAAGCGATAAAGGACTTTGCGGAAGTTTTAACAATAATATCTTTAAATTTACAAATAACTTTGTAAAACAAGAATTAAAGACGCAATATCCGGACGCAAATATTCAAATAATTCCTGTCGGACGGAAGGCTTGTGCATATTTTCAACGTTCGCAATTTGAGGTTATTAGCGAATTTCCAATGGTGTTTCAACATTTGGAGTTCCAGACAGTAAAGAATATTGTTGAACTATTTGAAGAAAAATTTGCAAACGGCAGTGTAAATAAAGTAATTGTGATAAACAATGAATTCAAAAGCATGATGCAGCAAGTGCCGGTTTCCAATAATTTGTTGCCAATCCAAAATAATAAAAAAGAAGATACGGCAGAAGCGAATGCTGATTACATTTTTGAACCATCGCAAAAACAAATTTTAGACGAGCTTTTACCAATTAATCTGAAATTACAATTGTGGCGTGCTCTTCTCGAATCTAATGCTGCAGATCATGCTGCACGAATGATGGCAATGGATACTGCTACCAATAATGCATTCGATTTAATCAGCCATCTTGAACTTATATATAATAAAGCACGTCAATCGTCCATCACTAACGAGATGCTCGAAATTGTGAGCGGTGCCGAAGCCTTGAAAACCAATTAGAGATAATATATGAAACATATTTTGACTTTTTAAGTATAACTAATATGTTAAATATTTTTTCAGGCAACAAGATGAAAAAGATTTTTGCATCGTTTTTTGTTGTATTTTGTTTGCTTTGTCAAGCGACATCTGCTCAGTCGGAAATCGATAAATCTCGCAAAAATGCTATTACTGAAGCTGTAAAAATAGCAAGTCCGGCAGTTGTTGGTATTAATATCACGGAAGTAATTCAAGAACGTCGCTCGTATTACGATTCGATGTTTGACGACATGATGAGATTTTTCGGACATAATCCAAATACCGGAAGGTATAGAGAAGTTCATGGATTAGGGTCTGGTTTTATTATTTCGAATGATGGATATATAGTCACTAATTATCATGTAGCGGGTAATGCTTCCAAGATAGTGATTACAACGACTGAAGGCGAAAAATACGACGCAAAAATTGTTGGTTCGGACAAAACATCTGATGTAGCACTTCTGAAAATTGATGCAAAAAAACGACTTCCATTTTTAAAAATATCAAATTCAGACGATGTCGCAATCGGAGAATGGGCAATTGCATTTGGCAATCCTTTTGGATTATTTAATTTAAATGCCAAGCCAACCGTTTCGGTTGGAGTTGTCTCAAATGCCGGAATTGATTTTCTCCAAGACAACAGCATTTTTAAAGGTATGCTACAAACTGATGCAGCGATTAGTTCCGGAAATTCCGGCGGTCCGCTTGTAAATGCAAAAGGTGAAGTTATCGGAATGAATACGCTGATTTTTTCTACTGCTCAAAACGGAGCAGGTGCAGGAAGTATTGGCATAGGCTGGGCAATCCCAAGCAATCGAGTGATGAAAATTGTAGAGAAACTTCGAAAGAGTGAAACAATAAATAGAAATTTCTTCCTTGGTATGGATTTGCAAGACTTAGATCAAAGAACTGCCAGATATTACAATATTGAATCTGAATCCGGAGTATTTGTTACGAGGACATATTCAAATTCAGTCGCTTCAAAAGCCGGAATTGATCCGGGAGATTTGATTATTGAAATTAATGGTACAACGATAAAAGACGCAAACGACTTTTATCTGAATGTACTTGATGGCGAAGTAGGGCAGAAGTTTGAATTTACTATTCTGCGAGGAAATCAAAAATTATTTACAATCTTTACACTAACTGAACGCAAAAGATAAACTGATGGAAACCAACATACTTAGTTCTGAACATTTAATAAAAAAATACAAGCAACGTACTGTTGTTAAAGGGGTAAGTGTAGAGGTAAAGCAAGGCGAAATTGTCGGTTTGCTTGGTCCGAATGGTGCGGGGAAAACTACAACATTCTACATGATTGTGGGAATCGTTCAACCGAATGAAGGCAGAGTTCTTATAAACGGTATCGATATTACCGGTAAAGCAATGTATCAACGTGCTAAACTCGGCATTAGCTATTTGCCACAAGAGCCGTCAGTATTTCGGAAAATGTCTGTTGAAGACAACATAATGGCGATTCTTCAACTGCAACCTTTAAATCGAAAGGCACGTAAAGAGAGATTAGAGCAAATTCTCGAAGATTTTAGCATTACCCATATCAGAAGAAGTAAAGGATATATGCTCTCCGGAGGTGAAAGACGTAGATGCGAAATTGCTCGTACTTTGGCTTCAAATCCAAAATTTGTGTTGCTTGACGAACCTTTTGCAGGGATTGATCCGATTGCCGTAGAAGAAATTATGCACATAATTCATAAACTAAAACTGCACGGTATTGGAGTATTGATTACTGATCACAACGTACATGAAACGTTATCGATTACAGACAGGGCGTATATTTTGATTGATGGAAATATCTATACTTCCGGCTCTGCAGAAGAAATTGCAAACAATCCGGAAGTTAGAAAACGATACCTCGGCGAAACTTTTACTCTGGAACGATATAACGCTGTTGAAGATATTACAGAAAAGCCGAATGATTAGTTCGGCTTTTCTGTAATTCTCTATTTTTCATATTTAGGAATATCGGTTAAAGGTCTGTATTCACAGTTGCCATTATTTTTGCGTTCGATTACTTTCAATGTTGAAGCATAAATTGCCTGCCAATTCAAGTCAAATTTTTCGAGCAATTCTTCAGGCTCTCCGCTAGTCCCAAAGCGATCTTTCATTCCTACAAACTCCATTGGTACGGGAGCATTTTTCACAACGACCTCCGCAACAGCAGAACCCAGTCCGCCATATACTTGATGTTCTTCAGCCGTTACAATGCAACCGCATTCTACAGCAGCCTTTGTCAAGGTTTCGCCGTCAATTGGTTTAATAGTATGATTATTAATAACACGTGCCTCTATTCCAAGATTCTTTTTTAATTCTTCGGCTGCAAGAAGAGCAGGCCAAACCATTAAACCGCAAGCAACAATTGCAACATCAGCTCCCTCGCGGAAAACTTCGGCTTTTCCGAGTGTAAATGGCGTTTCATCTGTTGTGAAAAGTGGAACAGACGAACGTCCGAAACGAATATACGCCGGCCCATACATTTCGCCTATAGCTATTGTCGCTTTTTTTGCTTCGTTATAATCACATGGAACTACTACTGTCATATTTGGCAAAGCACGCAAAAACGAAACTTCTTCAAGGCTTTGATGTGTTGCACCATCAGGACCAACAGTAATTCCGGAGTGTCCGCCGCCAATTTTTACATTTGCATTATTGTAGCAAACAGAAACGCGAAGCTGATCTGCATTTCTAAATGCCGCAAACGCCGAATAACTTGAAAAGAATGCTATTTTACCTGAAAGAGCCATTCCTGTTGCTATTGTAGTTGCATTTTGTTCAGCAATACCAATAGAAAAAAATCTCTCAGGGAATTTCTTTTGAAAGAAAGATGTCATTACCGAACCGGTAATATCTCCACCAAAAAC
Source organism: Candidatus Kapaibacterium sp. (assembly GCA_028691175.1). Taxonomy (GTDB): domain Bacteria; phylum Bacteroidota; class Ignavibacteria; order Kapaibacteriales; family UBA2268; genus CALLXS01. The sequence goes on from JAQUZU010000022.1 coordinate 15,138, forward strand.
GACTACATTATCATGTTTTTCTCCCAACTCGACCAATGCTTCGCCAAAACCATGCCGTGTTGTCTTTTTACCTTGCAAATTTATATTTTTCATGTTGTTATATCTTTTTGTTAGTGGAAATTATTTTAATTCTTGTAACGCCATTTCGGCTTGTTCTTCAGTAGGGGGGATACCATGCCACGAATATTTATCCTGCATAAATGAAACGCCCTGTCCCATAAAAGTCTTTAAAATTATTACGGTCGGTTTGCCTGATTTGTTTTTATTATTTTGCTCGAACTTATCAAGAGCATTAACGATTTGCTCAAAGTTATGTCCGTCAATTTCAATTACATTACAACCGAAGGCTTCAAACTTTTCTGCGAGCGGATAAATGCTCATTACATCACGCACTCTGCCGTCAATCTGACAATCATTGTTATCGACAATCCAGCACAGATTATCGAGTTTAAAATTTGCTGCGGCCATTGCCGCTTCCCATACAGCACCTTCTTCGAGTTCGCCATCGCCTGTTAAGCAAAATACTTTGCGGTCATTATGATCGACTAATTTATCAGCCATTGCCATTCCGACAGCGATTGAAATTCCTTGTCCAAGAGATCCGCTTGAAGTTTCAAGTCCGGGTAGTTCTGTATCTAATCCCGGATGCCCCTGTAAGCGCGACCCGAATTTTCTCAAAGTAGAAAGTTCGTCAGGTTCAAAGAACCCTGCACGAGCCAAACATGAGTACAACACCGGAACCAAGTGACCTCCGCTAAGGACAAATCGATCACGATCCGGCATTTGTGGCTCATTCGCACTATATTTCATAAATTTACCAAAATATAATACCGCCATAAAATCAGCAAGTCCCATAGGACCACCGGTATGACCGGATTTAGCCAATGTTAGCATTTTGACAATATCACGCCGAATTTCCAATGCGATGGGAGCGTAGCCAGTCGCTACACGCTTTTCATTTGGAAATTGCACTTTACTAAACTGTAGGTTTGAATTCATATTGCAATCTATTTCATTGAACAAATTTACTTTTCCAATGTTACAAAATTAAGGATATTTTCCTAAAAATAATTATAAAATTTTAAAAAATCACTTTATTGTAAAATATTATATATGAAAATTCGTTTATGAAATTATTCTTTGTGTGTAAAATTCGAAAAAGAAGCAATGAAAATTTTTAGCAAAACCCCGCTAGCAGGCTTTTTGCAATATACTCCGGTTCGGTGTTACGAATATATAGAGCAAAAAAACGGCTTAGTAGATGTATTGGTTCCGCGATTCAGAGATAAGTTTTTTGGTAAATTTTTACAACCACATTTGCGACATAAATATATCAACGCAAATTTAGATGAAATTGGGTCGGAAGCATGGAAATGTTGCGACGGAGAAACCAAAGCAACGGAAATTGCTAAAAAATTAAGCGAAAAATTTGGCGAAAAAGTGCATCCGGCAGATGAAAGATTGAATACGTTTTTAAATCAACTATATAAAAATAATTTTATTAACTTTAAAGAAAAGGTAAAATAATCATGGCAAGAAAACTAATCGGTATTCAGCCGGAAGCAGTATGGCAATATTTTGAAGAGTTGAGTGCAAATCCGCGCCCATCTAAAAAAGAAGGAAAAGCAACCGCTTGGTTGATAAATTGGGCGAAAGAACATAAATTTGAAGTAGAACAAGATAAATGCGGAAACGTAGTGATTAGAAAACCGGCAACTCCGGGAATGGAAAACAAAAAAGCTGTCATTATTCAAGGTCATATTGATATGGTTTGCGAAAAGGAAACCGACATCGAGTTTGATTTTGAAAACGAAGGTATCAGACCATATATCGATGGCGATTATGTAACTGCAGAAGGTACTACTCTTGGTGCAGACGACGGTATCGCAATTGCAATGGGTATGGCTATATTGGCTTCTACTGATATTCCTCATCCTGCAATGGAACTTCTCGCAACTTTAGATGAAGAAACCGGCTTAACCGGTGCTACAAGCCTGGGTACAAATTTATTAAAAGGCGATATACTTATCAATCTTGACTCTGAAGTTGAAGGTACTTTCACAATTGGATGTGCCGGTGGTATCAATACAGAAGCTTCATTCGCATATAAAGCAGAAGCATTTCCGAAAGACCACACTGCTTACAAAATTTCTTTAAAGGGCTTCCGTGGCGGACATTCCGGTATCGAAATTATTGACGGCAGAGCAAATGCAACTAAAGTTTTGAACAGAATTGTCTATAAACTTACCGAAGACCTCGATATTCGCTTGTCTCATATTGAAGGCGGAAGCAAACATAATGCTATTCCGCGTGACGGCTACGCAATTATCGCTGTTCCAAACGCAAAAATCAAAGAATTTGAAGAGATTATGGCTACGTTTGTTGCTACAATTAAAAACGAATGGGAAAGCAAAGAGCCGAATATTATTATTACTACAGAAAAAGTTGCTGCTCCAAACAGAGTCATGGCAAAAGAAATGCATCATAATATGATAAAAGCATTCTATGCATGTCCTCACGGTGTTCTTCGGATGAGTCCGGATGTACCGGGATTGGTTCAGTCCTCTACAAACTTTGCGATTGTCGAAACACGCGAAAACGAAGTTTATTTATTAACTAATCAGAGAAGTTCTGTAGAATCAGAGAAGGACAACATCGTTAACAAAGTAAAAACTACTTTGGAACTCGGTGGGGCAAAGGTTATTACATCAGAAGGTTATCCGGCATGGCAACCAAACATTCATTCTCCAATTTTGCAAATAGCTGCAAATGTTTATGAAAATTTATTTGGAAACAAAGCAAAAATTGAAATCATACACGCAGGTTTGGAATGTGGTTTGATTGGCGAAAAATATCCTCACATGGATATGCTTTCATTTGGTCCGACATTGGTTGATGTTCACTCTCCATCGGAGAAATGTCATATCCCGACAACCATTAAGTGCTATCAATTATTGCAAGAAATATTAAAAAATATTCCTAACAAATAATTTGACCTACTCATATAAAAATAGCGGAACTAAAAAGTCCCGCTATTTTTATATATTCTGCGATAAAACAAATTATTTAGAGGTTTTGTCATTGGTATTATTGTAACTTGTCTGCAGTGCAGCACGTACCATCTTTTCCATTTCCTTAAATGCATCCGGATTTTCCGTGACGTATTGCTTCAAAGCTTCCTTGCCCTGGAACCTTTCCGTTCCGAAAGTATACCATGAGCCGGCTTTTTGAACTATGTCAAATTCGGTTGCTACATCGACCATATCGCCAATTTTAGATACACCGGAGGCATACATAATGTCAAATTCAACTTCTTTATATGGTGCTGCAACTTTATTCTTTACTACTTTTACTTTTACGCGGTTTCCTACCGGAACAGAGCCCTCTTTAAGAATTTCTTTTCGGCGAACGTCTAAACGCAGTGATGCATAAAATTTCAAAGCATTTCCACCGGTTGTAACCTCAGGATTACCATAAACGACACCAATTTTATTTCTCAATTGATTTGTAAAAATAACGCAAGTTTTGGAAATAGAAATTGCCGCGTTTAATTTGCGCATTGCTTGGCTCATCAATCTGGCTTGTGCACCCATTTGTGCATCGCCCATGTCGCCTTCAATTTCAACTCGCGGTGTAAGTGCCGCAACAGAATCAAGCACAATTACATCAATTGCATTACTGCGAACCAATGTTTCAAGAATCTCCAAAGCTTGCTCGCCAAATTCCGGTTGAGAAAGAAGAAGAGTATCAAGATTAACGCCGAGACGTTTCGCAAAATTCATGTCAAGTGCGTGCTCTGTATCGATAAAAGCAGCAAGACCACCTATTTTTTGTGCTTCTGCAATAATTTGCAGGCAAACACTTGTCTTGCCGGACGACTCCGGACCAAAAATCTCTATAACCCTTCCGCGCGGAACACCGCCAATTCCAATCGCCATATCAAGCGAAATGCAACCGGTTGAAATATATTCTATTTGTGCCGGCGTTTTGTTGTCCAGTTTTACAATAGCCTCCTTACCGTAATTTTTTACAATTTGGTCTATCGCTAGTGTTGCAGCCTTTAATTTCTCAGGTTTCACCGGTTCATAGTGAAATTCTTCTTTTTCTGCTTCCGGCTGAACATCTGTTTTGCCGGCATTTTTTTTTGCAATTTTTTTATCTACTTCTGGGTTATCCATATCGTTCCTTTATTTTCGATGAAAAAACATCAATTTTTTAATTTTTTTTTTGCCGGACGTTTTCTTCTTCCAAGCAGTTTTTCAAATATATCATCTTTATCAACTTTGCGTAATTCCTCGATTTTTTGCATCGCAATACCAAGAACCGAGTTTTCCGGATAATTTCCGTCTTCATCAAGTTCTCCGGCTTCCATTCCGGTCATAATCGATAATCCTTCTTCTAATTTAGAAAAAGAATAGATATGAAATTTTCCGGCAGTCACGTCTTCGATTAAATTGCTATCGAGCATTAAATCATTAACATTTTGAATCGGAATTAATACGCCTTGTGTGCCCGTTAAGCCGCGTTCTTTACAGATCTCGTAAAATCCTTTGATTTTTTCGTTTACTCCGCCAATTGGTTGAACATCTCCCAGTTGGTTTACCGAACCGGTAATCGCAATATTTTGTTTTATCGGCAATTCTGCCAAAGCAGAAAGTATCACATATATTTCTGCGGCAGTAGCACTATCGCCATCAATTCCGCCATAGTTTTGTTCAAATGAAAGCGATGCTGTTAAATTCATTGCTTTCTTTTGTGCAAACAGACGACGCAAAATACCGCTCAAAATTAATACAGCTTTATTATGAATCGAACCGCTCATTTCGGCTTCGCGCTCAATATTTATTACTCCGGAATTGCCCGCAGTAACAATTGCAGTAATTCTCGCAGGCTTGCCGAAATCAAAGAGCCCGGTATCCATAATCGTTAAGCCGTTTATTTGTCCGATGCGCTCGCCATCGGTATCAATAAGCGTAATACCTTTTAAAATATACTGCTTAAGTTTTTCGTCAGTCATGTTGTTACGATATTCGCGGCGTGCTAATGCTTCATTTACGTTCTCGCGTGTTACAAGCGGAGATTTATGCCCATCAGCAAAGAAAGCCGCTTCGCGCAGAACATCTGTAATATCCGAAAATTTAAGTGTTATGCTGTCCTTTGTGCCGGCATGCTTTACTGCCCACTCAAGTACTGCAGCAACTCCGTCGGGGGAGAAAGGTGTAATTTGCTCTTTTTGCGAAATCTTAGTAATAAATCGTGCAAAATAACCAAGCATCTCATCAGTGCGCTCGCCTTCATAATCAAACTGCGCATTGATTTTAAAAATCTTTTTAAACTCTTTTTCATAATGATACAGAGTGCGATAGAGCGATAAACCTCCGATAATTATTACTTTTACATTTATTTTAATCGGTTCCGGCTTCAGGTGTAATTGAGTAACTTGGAAGTACGGATCGTACGCCTGAATTTCAAGATTATCATATAGTAAAATTCGCTTCAAAGTATTCCATACTTCCGGCTCAATAAACAGTTCAAGTGCGTTGACAATCAAAAAACCGTTGTCTGCACGCAATAAAGCACCTGATTTAATCTTTGTAAAATCCGTTTTCCAGAAGCCGCGATTATCGTAAGTGCGATCAATTGTACCAAACAAATTCGAATATGTAGGGTTATTTTCAACGATAATCGGAACAGATTTCGTTGCAGAATTATCCAAAACAACATTCACTTCATATTGATTGAAAAACTCTTTACCCATCTCCTCATCGAGTTTCGCATCTTCATCGGAGACAATATCATCGGGCACAAAATATTTTAGGTTTTCGAGAATATGCTTCTTTACTTCAGCGATATAATCTGTAACCGACTGTATTGTAAAGTCTTGCAAGTATTGTTCAAAAACGCTGTTTATTATTCCGCCTGCAACGCTGTTGTTCATCGCGAGAATATTATTCTTCAAATCTTGAACTAACTTAAGTTTTCGATATCTATAAGTATTGAAATAATCGTTCCGAACATTCAACAACAAACTTTCGTACTCTTTTGACTTCTCAAAAGTGATTGTTCCGTTTTCAACCAACGTATCAAGTTCATCAATATCGGTCGGAGTATCATTAATTTTCAGAACAATAATTTCCTGAGGTATTTCATCAGCTTCGCCCTCAACTTTTGTGCGCATGCAACCATTTTTTGTCAGCAATTCCTCCAATTCGGTCATAAGCATATTTTCTTGTTGCTGAAAATTCGCTATAAATTCGCGTTTCTTGTTTGCATGCTCGTCTTCTTCAAATGTTTTCGGCAGTCGTTCGCGAATTTCAGCTATTGCACCGGACATTGCTTTGGCAAAAATATTTCCCTTACCTCCTTCCAGCATAATAAGATGCGGAAAATCCGAGTTCTGGAAATTATTAACATAGCAATAATCGAATACTTCCGGAGTTTCCGTAGCGATTTTCGAAAGTATTGACTTAACAGCAGTTGATCTGCCTGTTCCGGTCAGACCGGAAACAAAAATGTTATATCCTTTCGACTTTATTTTCGCACCAAGTTCGATTGCTTCTATTGCACGTGGCTGTCCGATAATGTCGTCTAATGGTTCTAATTCATTCGTTGATTGAAAATTTAGCAAGTCAGCCGGACATTTCCAAGAAAGATTGTCAGGCTTTACACTGTGTTGCTGTAAAAATGTATTGTAATCAAAAGTTGAGTTTTGATATTCTGTGATTTTCTGATCCATATATAAATATTTTAATACCAATAATAGTTAAACTGTGCATAAACACCGCGTCTGGTGTGATATCCGACTCCGATTCCGATCCATTTTTCAAAGAAATACTGGAAGCCTAAGCCGAAGGTGATTCCGCTATTTGTCTCTGTAGCCGGAGAGCAACGATACACCGTACCTTCTTTCGTGTCATCTTGGCGCTTTGCAAATAGCGAATCTGAACCAACACCATAGCCTATATTGACGAATGCAGTGTATTTTTCGTTTATATCATAGAAATAATATAAGTCGGTGGTAACGCCAATTGCGGCATATTTTTTCATATCAATCGCTTCTGTTGTCGATACAGTACGAGTTCGATCATAGCTCGGCATGGATTCGCCAATACCGGATACTCCGAACGAAACGCCAAATTTCCAATAGCGGAAACCAAGTCCAAAACCTAACGCGTTGCTGCCGTAGCCCGCATCAATAAATATTGATTTAAA
>JAQUZU010000141.1 GCA_028691175.1 Candidatus Kapaibacterium sp.
TCGGATATACAGGAAATATGTTCTTCGGCGACGCCGATGATTTTAACGCCCAGGTTTCGAAAGCATTCGGGCTGGAAGAAATCGAAAGGCCGATATATATGAACGGCTTCGGATTTATGATTGCACTGGCTCCGACGCATAATTTTTCGCTCGGATTTAACTATTCGGTCGGCTCGAAGAGCGTCGATAAAGCACTTGAAGGTGAACTTGATGGTTATACCCGCTATCTCAATTACAGCCAGTCGTTTACAAATATCGAACTTAACTACGCGTATGTGCCTTTCAAGAGCTTTGCGATTTTGGCAGGAGTGAATTTCGGACTCGGACATCTCGGAATCAAAGAATATCAGAACCACGACAACGTAGAATATGATGAGTTTTTCACGCAAACCGACCCGAATATTAACTCGAGAAAAATCGATGGTAATTTCTATACGGTAGAGCCGAAACTTACTTTGCAATATAAACTTGGTGCAAATTTGATGGTACAGGCTGCTGCGGGATATAATTTTGCTTTTTCGCCGACCTGGGAACTCGAAAATAAAGCCGAAATAAAGAACGTTCCGGATAAATTGAAGCCGGAAGGCATGAAAGTAATGATCGGATTAAGCATCGGCATATTCGATTTCTAAAAAATGATTGATATATTTCAAAAAAGATTTGGAAAATTACAGATATATCCGTAATTTTGAAGACTGAAAAATTGAAATAATATCTAATCGGGGCCTGTAGCTCAGTCGGTTAGAGCAACGGACTCATAATCCGTCGGTCGGGGGTTCAAGTCCCTCCGGGCCCACAAGTTCCTGCTAACGAAATTAGCAGGAACTTTTTTTATATAGTCAACTTTTATTTTTGGGAAAAAATCGCTATCTTTGTAAACTGAAAGTATATGTACAATCAACATTCAGAGAGTTGCAAATGGGTTCGGAAGTAAGTTCGGAACAGAAAAATACAAAATATATTTTTGTTACCGGCGGTGTAATTTCATCGCTTGGTAAGGGAATATCGGCTTCTTCGTTGGGGTTGCTGCTCAAGCAGCGCGGTTATTCGATAACGATGATGAAATTTGATCCGTATATCAATGTGGATCCCGGAACGATGAGCCCGCTACAGCATGGCGAGGTGTTCGTTACCGATGACGGAACTGAGACTGATCTTGATCTTGGGCACTACGAGAGATTTCTTGGCGTGCATTTGTCGAAAAAGAATAATTCAACGACAGGTCAGGTCTATGAAACAGTAATTCAAAAAGAAAGAAGCGGGCAGTATCTCGGCAAAACAGTACAGGTGATTCCGCATATCACGGACGAAATCAAGAAGCGCATGCTGGCGTATCATGGTGAAGTAGATTTTGTGATTATTGAATTAGGCGGTACGGTCGGCGATATTGAGTCGCAGCCTTTCCTCGAAACTGCTCGCCAGATGACTTATACGATGGGTTCGCAAAATGTATTGCACTTATTACTTACTTATGTGCCGTATATTCATGTTGCCGGCGAATTAAAAACTAAGCCGACACAGCACTCGGTTAAAATGCTTATGCAGTACGGTATTCGTCCGGATATCCTGATTTGCCGCACCGATATTAAGCTTCCGAAAGAAGAAAAGCAGAAAATTGCCCTCTTCTGTAATGTTGATGAGGATGCGGTAATCGACGGATTGAACGCAGATCACACAATTTATGAGGTTCCGCTGAATTATGCGAAAGCAAAACTCGACGAAATTGTTTTGCGCAAACTAAATATGCCGCTAAACACGCTTGAAATCAATACTTGGAAGAATTTTGTGCAGCGAATTAAATCGCCGAAGCACGAGGTTAAGATTGGTTTGGTCGGCAAATACACGAAGTTTGAAGAATCGTATAAATCGATTTTCGAAGCATTCGTTCATGCCGGCTCCGTAAATAATTCTAAAGTTCATGTGATTTTGAAGAATTCGGAGGAAATTACGCCGGAAAATGTTGCCGAGCAATTGAGCGATGTTGATGGTATTCTTGTTGGTCCGGGATTTGGAGTCCGCGGAATCGAAGGTAAAATCAATGCAATAAAATATGTGCGCGAGAATAATATTCCGTATTTCGGAATTTGCCTCGGTATGCAAACTGCCGTTATCGAATATGCTCGAAACATTTGCGGAATTGCGGATGCGAACTCCGGCGAATTTGACAAAAACGGAGAAAATCTCGTCATTGATCTTATGGAAGAGCAACGCGCAATCAAGAACAAAGGGGGGACGATGCGTCTTGGTGCGTACCCGTGCGTTCTGAAGAAAAATTCCATCGCCGCAAAGGCTTATGGCATGACCGAGATTGAGGAACGTCATCGCCACAGATACGAATTGAATAACGATTACCGTAAAATATTGGAAGATAACGGCTTGGTTATGAGCGGCGAATCTCCGGACGGTAAGTTGGTAGAAATAATTGAATTACCGAACCATCCTTGGTTTCTCGGTGTGCAGTTCCATCCGGAACTGAAGTCGCGTGCAGTTTATGCACAGCCGTTGTTTGTAGATTTTATCAAAGCGGTATTGCGACTTAAGAAAGAAAATAATCCCACAATGGAATAATAACAAAAAAATAAGCCCCGAATTTCGGGGCTTTTTTTTACTTGAGTGGTTCGTAAATACCAAGAGTATTTCCCTCAGTGTCGGAAAAAGTAGCGAACCAGCCGCGTCCTTCGGCAATAATCTTTGTTTTCGGAATAATGATTTTGCCGCCGCATTTCTCGATCTGTGCAATCATTTCGTCGAGATTCGCAACGTTAAAGTGAATCAAAACTCCGTCTTTGCTTGGTTTGAAGTCTTTTGACCAAGAAATTGCACCCTCGCCGTTGGAAAAGAACGCCATTTTTTCGGTTTCGCAGTCGCAAATTTCAAATTTGTAACTGAAAATTTCAGAATAAAACTTAACTGCGCGATCAAAATTTTCGCACGGTATTTCAAAAAATGAAATTAAATTTTGCATTTCTGCCTCCGTATTTTTTTAGTAAAACAAACTTGTGAATACAAAATTACGGCATTCGGGAAAGTAAAAATTGTAAAAAAAGGGCATTATGCGGTCAGGAAGTAATCAGATTCCAAATTACATTCCTTTTTTGCTTTTGCCGGAGAATACCCGGTAAGTTGCTTGAAAATCTTTGAGAAATGTGGAACATCATAAAAACCACATAGAAAAGCCAAATCCTGAATATCAATGGAGGGACGCTCCGACAGTAATTTGAATGCATACTGCAATCGGACAATCTGCAAAAACATTTTCGGGTGAATCCCTATATTAGATAAGAAAACACGGTCAAACTGCTTATATGAAAGGCAGGCCGCATCCGAAAGCGAATCGACGCCCACAATCCCGCAATGGCTGTTTATTACGCTCAGAGAGGCATTCAGACGGTTATAACGCAGCGAGCTATCGATATTGCCGGTCAAGCAGAATTTGCTCAGAAAATCTTCTACAAGATTAATCTTTTTTTGGTAATCAGGCTCTTCCGCCAAAGCTTCAGAGATAGTTTTGTCGAACGGCATCACATCATCAAGCGCGATATTCTTTCCGGTAATATCCGAAAAAGGAAAATTAAAAAAGCAGCCGGCAGTCGGATTAAGCAAAACAAATACAAACTTCTCGCTACCTCCGGATACAACGTCATAATATTGGTTGTCTTGCCCGGACAGCAAAATAGCGGGTTGCTTGTTTCCGTCGAGAAAATGTAATGTACGTTCGCCATAGTGAAAAACCATGTTCGGCGAGCCGTTTGGCACTACTCGAATCGGTGTTACGGCACTTGCGGGAGTATCGCTTTCGTAAATCCAAAAGAAATGCACAAGATGCGATAAACCCGGCGACGGCTTAAAAATTTTGTAATACATCAATTTTCTTCTTCAGTCTCGAATTTTGTGTTTTTTGCGACCAACATTTCAGCAAGAAGGCATAAAAGTGCCAGCCCGATAAAAAGTTGCCAGAGTTCGGTGCCGATGCGCGCGGAGTTCAAAACATCGGCTAAATTGCGGTCGCTATCGATGAATTTGACACTTGTATTTTCGCCGGAAATATGCTTGATATAGTCCTTCGTTACGTCCTGCGAAATCATGGTCAAGTCAGATTCTGATCGCTCGTGATTAACCGAAACAATCGCAACCGGCTCGTTTTGATGCGTGAAAATCTGATAATTGCCGAGAAAATTCCCAGCCGAAAGCGAAATAACAGAACCGGAGGGCAAGACCGAAGCCTGCACAAAAGTTTCATTTTTATTCGGATCTACTACGCGAAAATTGCTGTAACCGGCATATTTTTTCGGGACTTGTACGGTTACCGCTTCACCGGCTTTGATGGAAATTCCGGCGTCCTGGTTCGAAGACAGATACGACATCGCGCGGTACATCATAATCGGGAAAATCCCGGTAAATGGCAGATTGCTCCATTCGGCATCCGGAGTAACAGCGCAATATAGGACTTTTCCGTCGCCGACGCGCGACTCTGCGAGGAATGAGCCTCCCGGAATCTGAATAATTTCCAGCCCGCCGGCTAAAGTGTGTGCTTTGCGGATTTTCGGGCTTTCTACGATTTCGCGATCGCCGGAAGTTTTGAATACATTTCTGAAAATCGGGTGATTGCGATCAACTTT
>JAQUZU010000142.1 GCA_028691175.1 Candidatus Kapaibacterium sp.
AATATAAATGTGGCTTGCTGCACGGACAAATGGCATGGAACGAAAAAGAAGAGGCGATGACGAATTTCCTGAACAAAGAGTATGATATTCTCGTGGCAACTACTGTTATCGAAGTCGGCATCGACGTTGCGAATGCAACAGTTATGATGATCAATGACGCCCACCGCTTTGGACTGTCGCAGTTGCACCAATTGCGCGGGAGAGTAGGGCGTGGCAGCGAGCAGTCATTCTGCATACTTGCGACGAAGGATAATTATAGCTATGAACTTGCGCGAAGCGGCAAAGATATTGACGAGCAGAAAAGCAATATTGTTCGATTAAAAACTATGGAGAAAACGAGCGACGGGTTTGAAATAGCTGAAGTTGATTTGAAACTTCGTGGGCCTGGAGACGTCCTCGGTACGAGACAATCCGGACTTCCGAACTTCCGGTTTCTCGATTTGACGAGCGATGGAGATATAATCACTGATGCGAAACGCTATGCATTTGAGATTGTCGAGAGGGATAGAAGGCTTGCATTGCCGGAAAATGCGATTCTGCGGAAAAATTACATTTCGCTATACAGCCGTCAGGGAAACTATTTTGATATTGCCTGACTACATGTCAAATCGTACAAAATTATTCCCCGGAAGTTGTCGAATAACCTCCAAGAGTTCCAGCGTGAGCAGTTCTGCTAAAATAGTCTGAATGTTTAAGCCGGTCAATTCTGCAATTTTATCGACTCCGATTGGTTCGCTGTCAATGTATTCTAAAATTTTTGCCTGTGTTGCAGTTAAAGATAATGCTTGCTTTGCCGTATCCGAAAAGAGCGTTGTTTCGTTTCCCAACCGTAGATCTTTGAGTATGTCTTCCGGCGAGAGAGCAATCGCAGCCACGTTTCGGCTGATTAGTTTGTTGGTGCCCTTGCTGCGCTCGGCGTTGATGTTTCCCGGTACGGCATAAACTTCGCGATTTTGTTCCTGTGCATTGCGTGCCGTATTTAGCGAACCACCTTTGAATGCACTTTCTACCACTAATACAGCCTTTGAAATCCCGCTGATAATTCGATTGCGTTGTAGGAAAAATGGCGGAATAGCCGAAACTCCGGGGCGATGAGTCGTAATTATAGCACCGCCTGATTCGATGATTTTTTCTGCGTTCGCGAGCGAAGTTTGAGGCGATATTTTATCTAATCCGCTTGCGATAACTGCGTATGTAACGCCGCCGTTCTTTATTGTGTTGAGATGTGAATATGTATCTATTCCCGTCGCTAAACCACTGACAACTATAATACCTGCTTTAGCAAATACTTCAGCAAAGTGCTCGGTGCACATTTTGCCGTATAAAGTGCAACGCCGCGTGCCGACTATTGCAATTGCCGGACTGTCGGATGCTTGAAGTTCGCCCCAAACATATAAAACAATCGGTGGATACTGGATATGTTTCAGTAATGCCGGATAATTATCTGACCAAAATGTAACGATTTGATAGCCGTTTTCCTCGCAACATTTTGTGATTCGGTCTGCTTCGGCTATGATGTCTTTATCTTTGTCGTCGAAAATATGATTTTCAGTATAAAAAGAGGAGACTGTGGCTACGATTGGCGAAACCTGAAAGCGTTCAAAATCTTCAGTTTGTCCAATTAATTTTATTGCAGCATCGGAATTAAGGTGCGGTGTAATCGAAACGGCGACAATGTCTCTTAAAGTCCACGAATTTACGATTTTTGCACACATGATAATATATTGATTTGAAGGCGGTAAAAAGGAGGAAATGTACGCCGGACAGGATTCGAACCTGTGGCCCTCAGCTTAGAAGGCTGATGCTCTATCCAACTGAGCTACCGGCGCATATTTCAAACAATAAAAAGGAAAAAAATGTACGCCGGACAGGATTCGAACCTGTGGCCCTCAGCTTAGAAGGCTGATGCTCTATCCAACTGAGCTACCGGCGCTAAATTCTTAGAACTCAAAATTACGGAATTCTTGAATATTATGCAAGAAAAAAGTAAAAAATTATGGCTTTACTTCGTTTGAGATTGAATCGTACTGTAAAATACCTGATAATTCGTGAACTGTATTATAATACTGCAGAGCGGCATGTGGATCAGTTTCGTTTAAAATCGAGGCAATATTTGCAAGCGTAACCAATTTTACTTCAATCGGCAAAGAGAGTGCATTCTGTGCGATTTCCTTTAAAATATCGAAAGCCTCCGTTTCGCTTCCGGTTCGATATTTCAGCAGAGCGTAAGCATTCATGATAAAACTCTCTGAAATTGGGTCGAGCACGCATGCAAGCAATTTAAAAGCGTTATCTGCCTGGCGTTCTGCTTCATAAAATTCGCCGAGTTCTGTATATATTCGAATCATCATTGCGAGAAATTGTAATTTCTCGGTAGAGGATAAGTCGGCATAATGCTCGGTATAAAATATCGTAGCCTTATCGCGCGCATACGAATAATTTCCCGTATTAAAGTTTTCGACCAAAATATGCCGTAAAGTCGAAAAATCGGTTACTTCGGTTATCGCATCTCCGGAACCTGCGTTTGCCTGTTTTTCCGCTTTAATTTCGGTCATTATGTCTTTCAGTTCGCTCAGGGTGCCGGTTGTGTTAATTCCGCCTTCGTTGTCGGTCAGCAGATCAAGATCCTTTAGCGAGCCGAGAACAGCACTTGCCATGTCGGCACTTCCCATTTCGATTGCCCCTTCCGCCGCCTTGAGCATCATTGTTTGGGCAGTTTCGCTGTCGCCACTTTCGGATGAATGTGCCGCAAGATAAGGAGCTATTTGTGCCTTTATTGCTTCCGAGTCTGCTTCGTTATATCTTTGCTTCAATTGTGCGGCAATAGAACCGTGCAGAGCAGTTTTTTCTTCGAATTCGAGTGTGTTTTGAAAGTAATTATAATAAAATGCCTGCGTAAATTCATAGATAGTAGTTTTTATGCCGTATTTGTTTTTTGCTCCGAGACTGCGAATAATACCGGTTTTTTGCTGTAGATGACGGAATTTTTTTATAGCAGAAAGTATGTCGATATTGAGTAGGCCGGATACAATGATTGCAGAGAATTCGCGTCCCTCGCTTGAGCAGACCGCAAGAATATTTTTCTCTTCTTCGCTGATTTCGTCGAGAATTTGCGAGAAAGCCGCATTTAGCGATGTCGGTAAAAATTTCTCGTTGTCCGCGGCATTTGCCGAATTAAACGACCGCAGCTTGTCCGGATATTTCTCAAAGTATTTGATATATTCGCTGATTACGCCGGGCACTCCGAGAGTCTTGTCGTATATCCAGCGATCAAAATTATTGTTTGGCATTTGCGGAAAACTTTCGAACAACATTTCGCGAGATTGCAATAAATTCAAATGTTGCAAGTCTTCAACCCGCAAAATATCCTGATGCGAGGAATAGTGCGATATAAATGCGTAAAGCGGAGTTCCTTTGCCCTCGATGATGCTGTTACGATATGTCAAAACAATCAGAATTGGCGAAGTGGCGATCGAATCTGCAAGGATACCGAGCAACTCGACGGATTGAGCATCGCACCAGTGCATATCGTCGAATAAAAGAACCAGCGGACCTTTTGTAGCAAGTTGCTGAATAGTCTGAGAAAATTCCATCGAAAGCGAAACCGGCTGCTCGTTGTCTTCGCCCTTTTTATCGTGTTTAAACTGCCGCCAATCGCGCGATAGCTCTTTAATAGCATAGAAAACATCACCTGCGAACGGCAATGATGCCAGCAAGGTCATGCCGGCGTTGATGGCAAATTTCTTTTCAGCTTTGGTTTCCTCGCGCTTGATTACGAGTTCGATTGCTTTGGAAAACGGGAGTAGCGGCTGTAACTGTCCAACTTTTACTGAGCCGACCGGTGCCTGATTTTCGACCAGCACATTCTGTACCGGCTGAAGCTCTTCGCAAATATCATAGAATTTTCGCAATAGAGTGGATTTACCCATGCCGGATTCACCGTTAAAAGCAAGAATTGAACCATTACCCTTGATTGCCGCATTTAATGCTTTGTTGAAGGTAATGATATGCTCATCTACGCCTACTAATATGTTAGATTTTCCCATAGCGTTTGTTGGCTAATTTAACGAAACATTATTTGTATCGCCCCGTGCGGAAGTTGTGTCAACTTTTGCATAATACAAAGCAGGACGAAGTGCATCAGGCTTGGCTTCCGTGTAATATTTTACCGGATGTGGCATTTGAATTGGCGAAATTTTCTCTGCCTCGCCGGTGCGAATTCCGCGATTGCGAATAATAGATTTGCCGTCAAGAAATATTTTCGATGACGCATAAGTGTAATATTCGCCGGAATACAATGAATTAATTCGATTTTGAATCATTTTTCCGGTCGCTTTGTCGTTATGTTCGATGATATAATCTATTCCCGGAGTGTAATTATCCATATCCGAAAATTTCAAGACAACAGCCGCTGAATCTTTATACACTAAAACCGGTGTGCCGAGACGAACCTTGTTAAATAATTTTGCACCGTCTTCGCGTGAAATGCGGACACAGCCGTGCGACGACGGACGACGACCGAGATTCCAATAATATCCGCTACCGGATAAACCGTGAAAACCTATATTGCCGTTAAAGCCTACCCAACT
>JAQUZU010000143.1 GCA_028691175.1 Candidatus Kapaibacterium sp.
TCAGCCAGCAATTTAATCTGCTCGTTGTGAGTAGGAATCATATTTTTACACAGATTGGGGAAGAGACAGCTCTTTCCTACGCAAACGCCGTGTTTTTCCTGCTTTTCGCAAAACATTTTATACATGTTTGCTGTCGCTCCGCCGAGATCCGAGATAATTCCCTTGAAGTGTTTGTTTTTCGTTATCTGCTTAATTTCATTTATGATGGATTGGTGCGAACGCGATATTATATGCCGTCCTTGATGAACTGCAATAGCACAAAAATTGCACTCACCAAAGCATCCGCGATGTGACGTAATCGAAAATCGAACAGTCTCAAGTGCATTGATTTTGCCCATATCGAGATAATATTGCGGACTATCGCGCTCGAAATCGAGCGAATATATTTCGTCGATTTCCTGTTCGGTAAGATAAGGCTGAGGCGGGTTTTGAATCCAGTATCGCTGATCAACCTGTTGGCAAAGTCCGTGGGCACTTATCGGGTCATTATTGCGATAAAACGTATTAAACATTTCGGTGAATTTCGCTTTGTCTGCTTTTACTTCCGCGTAACTTGGTAATTGCAGATAATCTTCGCGTGGCGCGTTTGTCATATAGCACAGACCGCGGATACTGCGAAAATCATTTCCGCTGCGAATTGCCTCCGCAAATTGCAAAATAGATTTTTCGCCCATTCCGTAAATTAGTGCGTCCGCTTTCGAGTCGCATAATACCGAACGGCGGATAGTGTCCGTCCAATAGTCATAGTGGGCAATCCGTCGCAGACTTG
Organism: Candidatus Kapaibacterium sp.; assembly: GCA_028691175.1. Classification (GTDB taxonomy): domain Bacteria; phylum Bacteroidota; class Ignavibacteria; order Kapaibacteriales; family UBA2268; genus CALLXS01. Next base: position 770 of record JAQUZU010000143.1, read on the forward strand.
CCTCGACGCCACCGAGCAAAACAGGGTGATTCGACTTGTAATATTTCTTGATCAGATTGGTGTAAATTATTGTTGCACGGTCGGGACGCCGATTGTTTATGCCGCCCGGTGTCAAATCGTCGTTTGAACGGCGTTTGTTCAGAGAAGTGTAATTTGCAACCATTGAATCTACACAACCGGCACTTACTCCCCAGAACAAATCCGGTTCGCCGAGCCGTGTAATGTCCGTATCGCTTTCAATATCCGGCTGAGCAATTATGCCGACTTTGTAGCCGTGTGCAACCAAATATTTCGCTAAAAGGGCTATGCCGTCATTTGAGACGTCAATATAGGTATCTCCGGAGACAAAAATAATGTCTAAAGAATTCCATCCGAGTTTCTTTGCCTCGGCACGTGTTGTGGGAATAAACATATAAATCGGCTATTCGATGATTTCAGGTTCGAGTTCTGCTTCGCAGATGCGCCATAAATTTTGGCAGGGAAAACAGTTTTGATAAAAATTTTCGCGTAATACCACCGAATCTATTCCGAATTTTTTCATTGAATTTACCCGCCATAAGTCTTCGGGGGAATTGACTCCGCCCAGTAAAGTAATACGTATTTTGTTTTCTTTTGCATAGTGGGCAAATTCGGCAAGAGTATCGTCTGAAACAGAATCTGATTTTACATTCAGCATAATGCGCTTGATGCCGAAATCTGCCAAGGAAAAATCAGGCAAAGTATCCGAATATGCACAGACACGGCTCGAAGTGTATTCAGACACCGGAGCAAAAAGGGCTTTGTTTGCGTTAGTTGCTTCAATAAAAATGCGATAAACCCCGCCATCAAGAGCCATGCGACATTGCTCGACCGATTCAAATTTGCAGAATAGTGAAATCGGAATATCTACGCACTTTGTCCATTTACAAATTTGCGAAATATTTGCTCTGTCCGGAACAGAAATATCGCTATCATAGCAATGAATGTGCACGGATTTTGAATTTTCGCGGCGCAATAAACCAAGCAGATTAGTAGTATCACCGCAGTCTTCGGAGACTGCAGAGGAGGTCGCCGATGTGGCAGGAAATCTGCAATTGTTATTTATCAATATGCTTGGAATAGGTAAAATCATGTTACTTTACTGCCCGCTTTAAAGATAATTTGATTAAATGTTCAATGCTTTGGTCTTCGCCCGAAAGGAAATCGGCTTTCACATGCTCGACTGCTTTTTCTGCTGTTGCTTTTGCAAAGCCGAGCGAAATCAGCGCCTGAATTGTTTCGTCGAAAATTCCGGAATTCGGCAGGTTTGCCGGGTTCGACATTTCGCCCGCCGGAGTGAGATTTTCCGCTCCATCTGATGAAATGTCTATAGAAGACATAAGTTTCTTTACTTTGTCTCTCAATTCTACTATCAGGCGTTCCGCCGTCTTTTTGCCGATTCCGGGCAACTTCGTTAAATGTGCTAAGTCGCCTTGTGCTATATATTTACAGAGGTCGTTCGGTTCGATTGCAGATAAAATGCCCATTGCAGATTTTCCGCCGACGCCCTGTGCCGAAGTTAAGAGTCGGAACAGGGTTAGTTCCGACTCTTCAAAAAATCCAAATAGTTGCTGGCTGTCTTCGCGTATTGCGTGATGAACATGCAACAAGACTTCGCCATCTATTTCCGGCAATTGCTCGTAAGTCCGCATTGAAACGCTTAGGCTGTAGCCGACTCCGCCGGTAGTATCTACAATGATTTCTCCGGCTCGTTTTGCGAACAATTTACCTCTTATTAGTGCTATCATCGTTTTACTAATTTTGTTGCTTTAGTTTGATTATTAACTTTAAGCGTTAATATATATACTCCGCTTGCATATCCGGACAAATCGAAAGCATGGCGGAATTCTTCACTGTTACTGATTTCATGACCGGTGAGAATTTGCTTGCCTTGTGTATTCGTAATTACAAATTCGATTATATCGCCCGACTCGCAGGATAGATTCAAGTCGAAAATATTTTCCGACGGGTTAGGATAAATTGCAAAAGTATTCTTGAAACTATCATTTACGCCGGAAAATTCTACATATAATTCATCTGAATAGCAACCGCAGCGTCCTTCGTTTGCACCATAAACTTTATACAAACCGCTTTCGGTTACGTCAAATGTTTGTCCGGTGGCACCTTTTATTGCTACGCCGTCTTTATACCATTGATACGAAACCATTTCGTCTGCCGTTAAAACATTTCCTGCCGCTGTAAAGCCCATTTTTTCCGGTACCGGATAGAATTTTACATGCAAGGTATCGGAGTAACTGTCGCATTCTGTTCCTTTAGAACCGGAAACGCTATATGCACCGTCTTCCCAGACTTTTATGGTACGCGTTGTTTCACCGGTTGACCAGAGATAAGAGTTGAAACGTGCTGTTGCGGTAAGTTCGATTGTATCGCCGATGCAGGCAGGTTGATTATTTGCAATACTTGCGGCAATGGTCGGTGTAATAATATCTTCTATCGTTACCGGATAGGAACGAACTTTGCAATCCCCATCCATTGCCTGAACACTGTAAGTCCCTGGAAGTGTTGTGGTTAGAGTTTTGCCGCTTGTGCCGTCAGACCATTTATAACTGCTGTAATCGCCGTCTGCTTCTATCGTAACCGGGGTTCCCGGGCATTTTTGAATTGTTCCTGTTTGCGAAAGCGTAATTGCCGGAGAGTTGCATGTAATCACGTCGCTCTGCCATACTCCGCGCCCGTAAGTTGCAGCACGCAATTTCGGGGTAGAGGTGCCGTAGCCGTAGTAAATTTCGAGGTCGTTCACAATTACATTCGGCAGATTTGCGTTGATGTTATCCCAGATATTTGAGCGGTTGTCCGAATAAAACATTCCAATATCCGTGCCGACATAAACTCTGTCCGGCGAATCATTCTGATAAACGATTGCATTAACCGGTACGTTCGGTAAATTGCCGGATAAGTTGGTCGAAGTTGTGCCGTCGTACATTATTACTTTGGAAGTGCTGTTATAGCCGCTTAGTGTATACCAAATCAGGTTTGGATCATTTGGCGAAATTGCAACAGAAGTTATTGAATTCGGCGCCGAAGCAATTGTTGTCCAATTTGCACCCCCGTCCGAAGTTTTATAAAGTGTTGCATTCGTAATGGCATAAATATAATTAGAGTTCGATGGGGCTACTTTAATTTGATCAAGAGTGGTTTTGCCCTTGAAATCGGAAATCTTTTTCCATGTTTCGCCATAGTTTGTGCTTTTCCATACGTTATTAAATCCGGCATAGATTGTTCCCTGGTTAGTAGGATCTACAGTAAATGGTGCAACCCAAGCCCCTTGTTCTCCGGTTTCTTCTACAGAGATAATCTTGCTGAAATCTTTGCCGTTATTGCTGCTTTTATAAATTGAACCATAGTAAATAGAAGCATATAGCGTATTGTCGTTGAATGGATCGATTGCACAGTCCATGCCGTCGCCGCCATAAAGCATATACCAATTACCGTTATAATACATGCTGGTACCGTTGTCCTGAGCACCGCAAATTATATGATCCGGATTGCTTGTGCTGGACGAGAAACGGTAATATTGTGTAATCGATATTCCGCTTGTAATATCTGTCCAAGTAACGCCATCGTCTTCTGAGACATAAATTCCGCCGTCGTTGCATAGGTACAGTTCATTGTTTAACGGGTTATAAACTAAGTCGTGCTGATCGGCATGAGCAGTCGAACCTGCGGTTTTGGTATTGGTTGAACGTATCCAGCTTGAGCCTGCATCGCTTGAGCGATGGCACTCGATTCCGCCGAGAATAACTTTGTCCGGATCTGTATTCTT
>JAQUZU010000144.1 GCA_028691175.1 Candidatus Kapaibacterium sp.
CTGTATATTCAGGAGTTCGAGCCTAAAACGCTTTCGCTGAACTTATAGAGGGTGGCGTATGTTTTTGAATATACTGCCGGTTACGTCGTTTCTGGTGCTTAGTGTTCTGCTTTGCTCCGGTGATTACCTTGTTGAAAAAAAAATTGCTCCGGAGTTTATTCGCGGAAATTTTGTCTGCGGAATTTTCGGTGCACTAATTCTCTTGTGGGGTGTTTTGCTTTTTTATTCTAACCTGAACTATTTTATTTATCAGGCATTTAATGCTCCGATAACCGTATTGCTCCGGCTTATGACGGTTTTATATTTTATCGCGAGTGGGGTGGTTATTGCGTTTAAAAGTATAGGAAAATTCTTTTTTCCGAAATATCGTCAGCCGGTGGACGAAGAGAAATATAATCGCCTGCTGAAGATTGCTACATCATCGAAACAAACGCTTGCGAAAATCGGCACGCTGTTTATTGCGTTTTATGCGTTAAATTATTTACTTATGTAGTCGGCGAATCTTTATTAATTCAAGAAACATGCGCGTAGAGTCCGAAATCGGATTTACTTTGCTGCGCTCGTCGTTATACCATTCAATCGGAACTTCTTTTATAGTCATTTTTCCGAGTTTTGCCAGAAACAGAACTTCTACGTCGAAGCTGAACCCGTTAATTTTTGCCTGCGAAAAAATTCTCTCAGCAGCACTTGCTGTAAATCCCTTAAACCCGCATTGAGTATCTACAATTCCTTTAAATACAAGCAGTTGCACGAATTTATTGAAAGTCTTTCCCATCCATTCGCGATAAAACGGCTGGTGCTCTTTTACCATGCTGCGATCTATCGAGCGACTTCCGATGCAGATATCCGTTCCGGCGGAAAGTATCGGGAGGATTTTTTCGAGTTCGTAAATCGGTGTCGAAAAGTCTGCGTCGGTAAAAACTCTGTACTTCCCGTGGGCGGCGAGCATTCCGTTGCGTACTGCGGAGCCTTTGCCTATATTTACTTGTTTGATTAAGGTGATATTCGGATTTTTAGCATTGTAATTTTCGATTATTCGGGCAGTTTGATCAGTAGAGCCGTCGTCGACGACGATAATTTCCCACGAATAATCCTGCCGGGAGAAATACTCGAGAGCCTTATCAAGTGAGCCGGAAATGCGGCTTTCCTCATTGTATGCCGGAATAATTAATGATAGAAAAATGCTTTCCATTTGCGTTGTTCTTTTTTTATTACTGTCCGATATGTCGAATTTTTCGGCACGTCGGATAAAAATAAATTCTCGAACCGCCCGGTTTGAGCGGTTCGAGATAAATAGATTAGTTGGCCTGAACGTCGGCTGCTGCTGTGGCGGCAGTTGCGGCGTTTGAGTCTGCTTGAGCGGTGTCTTGAACCAATTCCGGTGCTTTACCGAGCAGTTGGTTGATTCTTTCGCCGATCATTAAGCCGATCTGTGCAAATTCGCGATTCTTGCCGTAAGTAGCCATAAGGTCGTCAGCAACTTTTTGTGCTTTTTCCTTCTGACCGGATTTGACAAGTCTCTCAAGGTGTTTGCTGTCGATGCTGTATATTTGGCCGGCTATATCGTATAGATTTCGCTGCAAATAGTTCTTGTATTGAGCAACACTCGGATCATCAAATCCGGATTTAACCATGTCCATCAACTGCATCAGAGCGGATTTCGCTTGGTCGTATTTGCCCAAAATCGTGTATGCTTCGGCAACTGTCTTGTATGTGCCCGGCTGACCGACTATTTCGTCGAACATGCTCGGGATTCTGTATCTGCGTCTTCCGTCGCGCAATTTTGAATTCTTCATGATTTCGTTGCAGGTCTTTACGCAGTGATTTGCAAATTCTTCGGCGCGTTGCTTGTTGCCGGCTCTTTCATAAATCATTGCAACTTGCAATTCTTCGTCCTGATAGAGTGGGAATTGCTCAATGGAAATGTTTTTGTTCATTGCGTCCATAATTTGGATTGCTTTCGCTTTATCCTTCTTGAAATCAAGCGTATAAAGTGCATAGCGGAAATATAACTGACGATATGAACCCATCAAATTGCGATGTACTTCATCGTAATAGACGTCTTTATTTGCCAAGTTACGGAATTTGAAGCCGTATTTCGGAGTCAGACTATAGTTGTCGGAGTTATCAACGCCGGTAAGCAGACATTTATCGTTGACTTCGGAGTTAGATATACCGTCTTTCATTAATTCAGCAGGAACCGGGCAAACTCTCAGAGCCATACCTTCGGAGCGTAAGTAGCGTTCGAGACCGCTATAAACGTCTGAGCCGGTGGTGCATGAGAAGTAAACCGGGCGCTCAAATTTAGTCTGTGCTACAATGTCTTTGACTAATTTATTGCTGACCATGAAGATATAAAGCGGGTTACCTGCTTCATCTTTTTCGCCACGCGCTGAGCCGACGAAAGTAAATCTCATCTTGCCACTGTTTATTATATCGCGGTCGTTGGTGAATTGCTTCAGAATTTCCGGCTTAACCGAAATTTCGACATCTTCTGCTTTTCCGCGTTCATAAGTAAGAGCCATTTCGGAACTTTCCGAGCACATAATCGATTCATCGGAGAATGATAACGGAATTTTCTTTGCACCCCATGGTTCGCGATGTTTTAATTGGCGGATATACCAGAGGGTATTTCCGAGCGACAAATTGACGATACGGACGTCGCGACGAACGCCTGCAACGTCTTGCATCCACCATACAGGGAATGTATCGTTATCGCCGTTTGTAAATACGATTGCGTCTTTTTCGACACTCTGAAGCAAGTTATACGAATAATCAAATGCCAGATAATTGCCGGCACGTGAGTGGATTTTCCAGCCGCCTTTTGCCATGTTTACAGGCACGAGAATCAGCGAGAGGGCAACTATTGCACCGGTAAGTGCCATGTTCTCTTTGCGCTTAACGAGCCAGCTGATAATGCCGTAAGTGCCCATGCCGATCCACATTGCAAAGACATAGAACGAACCGGTATAGAAATAATCACGCTCGCGCGGTTGCGGATCCTGTTGGTTTTGCTGCAAAGTAGCAAGAATACCCATCAAAAGGAACATCATGAGGAAAGAAAATGCGACTTTCGGGTCTTTCCAGAAATGGAAGAAGAGACCGAACAAACCGAACAACAGCGGAAGCGCAAAGAAGCGAACCGGAAATTCTTCGGCATAGCCGTTTTTATAGTTAAGCGCGTCGGCAGAATTTTTGTCGAGAAATGTCGGTGGAGCATCTTGGACATCGCTTGAGCGACCCACAAAGTTCCAGAGGAAATAGCGAATGTACATGTGGTTAATTTGGTATTTCAACATGTAATTGATTTCGCCGGCAGTGTTGACTTCGTCGAATGACGGAATCTGATAAACGCCGTTTTTGCCTTCTACCGGTTTTGGTACCGGCGGATACCATTCGCCATATACATATTCGCCGTTTGCGTCTTGCGAATTATAGAGATCGACTTTTGTCGGGTCTTGATAATCCGTGCGGCGTGGCCACATTTTCTGATCGCCATATTGCTCACGTCCGAGATATGAAGTAAGTTCTGCGAAAGTCTTTGGTTCGTTTTCGTTCATTGGTCCGTTTGCGTGCGTGCGGAGCAGAATTTGAGTGTAAGTCGTATAACCAAATACGCACATCAAAAATGCCAAGCAACCCAATTTAAGCACCGGTTTGTCGTTTTTATGTCCATAATAAAAGCCGTAAGCGACGGCACAAATGCCGAGAATCGCTATCCAAGGTACCCAGGAACCTTCAGTAGTGTATTCGCCGAGTTCGTTCTTGAACGGAAAGTGTCCGGCGAGGAACGACGGCAACCACTTAACGATACCCGGATAAATAATGAAGAAAGCCAATACCGCGAAAATTCCCATCTTAATGAAAGATTTGGCGGTAAACGGATATTTGCGGAAATATACCATCAAAATGATTGAGAAAATTGCCAGCAACGCAAGCAAATGCACGCCGGTGGAAAGTCCCATCAAATATGCGATTAGAAGCAAATAGCGTTCATGACCTTTTTCGTCGGCTACTTCATTCCAGCGCATCATCAAGTATACCACTATTGATACGAATAACTGCGAAGCCGCATAAACTTCAGATTCAACGCCGTTAAACCAGAAAGTATCACTAAAGTTAAACGCCAATGCTCCGACAAATGCCGAGCCGTAAATTGCCAAATATTCGCCGTTTGAAAGATTATTATCCTTGCGGAAATTGTAAATTACTTTTACCGTAATCAAATACAGCAACAGCACGGAAAGTGCACTCGCAACTACCGACGCCATGTTGATGCGCCAGCCAATATCACCAAAAGGTATGATGATCTGGAATAATTTGCCAAACATCAAGAATAGAGGGGCTCCGGGAGGGTGCGGAACCTGCTGCCAAACGGAGGCACCGGAAAACTCTCCGCAATCCCAAAATGGGACTGTTGGTTGGACGGTCATCGTGTACGTTACCATCGCAACCAAAAACGCCAAGAATCCGAAGACTCTATACATCGTTTTTTGATTCATTAGTCTTACAACCTTATAGAATTTAACATTGATTATATAATAAAATATTTATATTTTAC
>JAQUZU010000145.1 GCA_028691175.1 Candidatus Kapaibacterium sp.
GCGAGCATATCGAAAAAATGTATAAGCTGCAAAAAAATGTAATGTTGACTCTTATGTGGGCATTGATTTTAACCAGTGCATTCCTGCTGATTCTGGTGGTATTAGCAATTATATAGTGGCGATTATGTGAAAAAAAACGGGCGATTAAGTCGCCCGTTTTAATTAGTATTTGTTAATTACTGTATTAAAGTTTTTTAAACTCGAATTTCGGAGCACCTTTTGTGCCGGATTCATCATAGAAGTCTGTGAAGTGGAGTGCAAACGTATTGCCGTCCTCGGTGCGTATTGCATAAATCATGGTCGGGTCGGCGGTGTAAAGCTTAGTCGCCATAGAAATTGACTTCCAGTCGTAACCGATAACGTCCCTTTGATTTGTGAGCGTAACGTTATCGAGCGATGCAAGAGTTACGTCATTGAAAACCGTATCCGGCATGAGTGCGCCGGTTGTACCGGGTTCTTTGATCAAAACGCCCACAACGGAATGCCAAATGCTTTCGCCGCCCATGGTGATATAATTCATATATTTAGTGAAGAGCAGATCCCATTGCCCGTTTGGTTCTAGGTCTTTGACTGTTGATTTCGGGATGTCGAGGAAGCGGAAAGTGGCGTTGCCGCTTTTTGAGATTGTTTCTTCGTGGCTTGTGCCTAGGCTCAGGTCGGCAAATTTGACTGTGTATGAAGAGCCGTTGTAAGCGGTGACGGTGATTTTCGAGAAGCCCAAATCGTTGCCGCCGACGTCTGTGCCGTTATGAATGAGGTAGAGGTTTGATACGACGTTGCCGTCGGAATACCAGCCATCGATTGCCGGGGTGTCGTCCGAATCATATTGAAAGTTGTCGAGGTTGAGTTTTTCTGCGTATGTTAGGTCTAAGTTGTCATAAGTACAATCTTCGATTTTTATTGCTCTTGCACCGGTTGCGTAGTTGAGGGCTATTTTGCGGTCGCTTGCACCGTTTGCAAAGCCGAGAGTCCAGTCAGAGATTGCGTTTGAAGCCAAAACTTTGTTGCTTTCGATGTCGTAATATATTTGTGTGCCATATTTATCGCCCATGCTTAATTGTACAGTGGCGGCGTCGGTGACGGGAGTTACAGGAGTAATCACTGATGAATCGTCATCGTCGGAGCAGGCACTTACGCCTACGCAGATTGCGGTGGCGAGCAGGAAACATTTGATTCTGGAAAAAGAGATTTTCATTAGTCGATCCTTAATGTTAATTTTGCAAAAAAAGTTCTGCCCCACATTATTGCGGCGGAGGATTGAGTGGCATCCGTTTGCGGAGTGTCATTGGCGACTTTTCGCGCGCAGCCGGTTACGTCTAACAGGTTTTTACCGCCGATTTGCAGAGACAGATAATTTGTTATATCTTTTGATAGGTTTATGTCTAAAACGTGATAATCGTCGAAATAGTATTTGCTTATCGAGTTGTCGGAATTGACGATATACGACGGGATTTCGCCGGAATACTTGTAGAGTGCATTGATTTGCATGCCGAGGCTCTCTACGAGGTAGTTGACCGAAAGCGAGAAATCAGGGGCGAAGTTGAACTTGTCGATGTCGTCAGAAATGTCGTATGCTTCGCTCAAAGTGCCGGTGATGCCGCCGTTCAGCGTAAGCGAGAACGTCGGAGTAAAGAATTTAATGCCTAAGTTTCCGCCGATTGTTTCGTATTTCCCGAGGTTAATGTTGCGATATTCGTTCGAAGCGCTTTCTGCCAGGGTAATCATATTAGCGATTTTGTTGTAGAAGAACTTCGGTTCGATCTCGAAATATGCGTTTTCCAGCTCGTGCGAATAGTTGGCGGAGATGTTGAAGTTGTCGGATTTTTCGGCGTCCAAGTCTTCGTTGCCATGGATATTATGATTCGAGTTGACGAAGTCGAGGTAAAGTTCCTTGATATTTGGTGCACGGAAACCTTTTGCGTAGCCAAAGCGGAAGAATAGGTTTTCCGAGGCTTGCAAACGGAAATTGACCGACGGTGTGATTGGTGCATCGTAGCGGTTGTTATACTGGAAGCGGATTGTCGGGAGAATTTTTAGATAACCCGACGGCATATATTCGGCACCGGCGAAGATGGCATAATCGGTGATTGATTGGTCGCCTGTGCGGATTTTGTCGCCGCTGCCTGTTTCGCTCGAAAAGTCGAATCCGGCCTGGTATTTCAGGAAGTCGGTCAGTTCGTTGTCGCTATATGTCAGCCTGATATTATATGAATTGAAATTTGTCGTGTCTTGGTCGGAGGCGGTTTTGGTCATTACTTCACTGCCGGATAGCAGATTGGTAAAGTATGTGTTTTTGCGTCGTTCGTACCACGAGACTGCGCCAATGAAGTTCATGCTGGAGGTTTTGCCTGTCTGCCAATCACCGGAAAGCGTGTTGGTGATTCGCGTGGTGTGGTACTTGTCGTCGAAGGCGGTTTCGTAATATGGTGCACGAGCCTCGCCGCGATTGAGAATGTACTCGGTGGCAAGCCGTCCGGAGTAGCGCAGTTTCAGCCGGTTGGTGTGGAATCCGGCGTTGAGGTCGGCGAAGTATTGCTCTTTCAGGTTCCATTCTTTGTCGCGCACGTTGTCCTCGGTGTCGAAGCCGGGAAAGTAATTGCGTCCGCCGCTCAGCAGAAACTTGAATTTTCCGGTGGCGAGCTGCGCCGAAGCGTCCGCATTGAATATGCCGATCGATTCATAATATACGTTTGCCCCTCCGGCGAAATTGTTGGTTTTCGGCTCCTTGGTGATAATATTGATTACGCCGCCGAGGGCGTCCGAACCATACACGCCGGACATCGGTCCGTCGACGATTTCGATGCGCTCTACGTTTGCGAGATTGATTTGCGAGATATCGATAAAGCCGTTCATTCTTCCAATTACCGGTACTTCATCTATCATTATTTTTACGTTAGCACCCGCAATTCCGTTCAACCGCATTTCTGTGCCGAGCATATTATCCTGTTCCAAGCGGATTCCGCTTTCGGTTATCAGTAGCTCGCGCAAGTTGCTCGATGCACGCTGCGTGAGCTGGTATTCGGTGATTAGACGGATAGGGTGGACTGATTCACGTGTGTTTACCGAGGAATATTGTCCGGTTACCACGACTTCGTCCGAACGATATGTCCGAACTGTGTCGCCCGAATCGCCGTAGGCTTCATTTGTTATTGCACCGAAACTTTTGGTGACCGAAGTAAATAGTAATAGTAATAAATACTTCCGCATGTATATTTTTTTAAAATTTAGGTTGTGTAAAACTTTTTTGTACTACGAAACTAAGAAAAAAACTTTTAACTACCAAACAAATATTTTGTATCTATAAAAATAAAAAAATGGGGCGCAAAAAACGTCCCATTCAGTAAAAACTATATGTGGCAGATGTATTTTACTCTGCAGTTTCACCTGCTTTTTTGATTTGTTCGAAAATTTCTTCTTCGTCGCCCGGAGCATATCCGGCGTGCTGCCATACGAGTTCGCCTTTACCGTTAAAAAGGAAAATGTGCGGAGGATTAGTAACGTTCATGGCGCGTTTAAAGTCGCTGTTTTCGTCGAGATATACGTCGAACGGAACTTTCTTTCCCTTTACAAACGGAGCTACTTTTTTCGAACTTTTGGAGTCGTCAATGCTTACTGCAAAGTACTTTACGCCGGTTTGTTCGTTCCATTCCGGATATAATTCGGATACGGCTTTCATTTCGGAAATGCACGGTTTGCACCATGTAGCCCAGAAAGACACTATAAACGGCTTGCCGTCGTTTTTGAGTTCGGAAGTCTGAATAGACTCGCCCTTTAAAGTTTGAATTTTGACGTTAGGCAATTGGGTTGCCGCATCGTCGGCATGCGTATTGCAGACCGTAAATATTGTCAGGAGTGCCAAAAACGCTGATAAAAACTTTTTCATCGAAAAACCTCATAATATTTAGTTTAGATTATTTTTTTCATATTCCTAGACGAACAGCACAAATATATATTTTTGGTTATTCGCTAAGATGCGGAATTTCGACGTTAAAATAAATAATAAAACATTTAAACAATAATTCTATATTATATTCGTCTAAATACCGTAACTTTTTGAAAATATAGCATGATTTGAATAATATATACACAAAAAAAAATGGAGAATACAATGCGTACTAAATTACTTCTTTTGCTTGCTGCCGCAACTTTAGGTTTCGGTACTGCACAGGCACAGCTTGTCGGCGAATGTCCCGAAACATCTTTTGAAATAGATTTGAACACCAAACTGCATACCGACATTACAGTTACAAATACCGGCAGTTCGACTGTTGGCGTTCATTTGACTATTACCCCGGTAGAACTTGGAGAAGGACATCTTTATCAGACCTGCACGAAGGTAACTTGCTTTGCACCTACGAAAAAAGTTTTTAATACCGATTTCGAACTTGCTGCGGGCGAAACTGTTCCGAGAGCAGCTACTCCTACGGAAGATGCTGTTGCAAATTATATCGCGTTCCTCCCGAATGAGGATTCTGATTATGATGATATTCCGGATGGAAAACCCGGTAGAACAGTATTGAATGTAATATATGCAAATTCAAATGACGCGAATGATAAAG
>JAQUZU010000146.1:0-1524 GCA_028691175.1 Candidatus Kapaibacterium sp.
GCATCGAGCACTAAAACCATTGTACCATTGCGTATTACATTCCGGCAAGTATCAAATTTTGCACGATCAGACCATTCATAGAGCCACTTTGCATCGCGACGAAACTGCCGAATACACGAGTGAGAAACCGGTCTGCCCGGCATGGTGAATTGATGAAACGCGTTTCCCGCCTGCAAATGGAAATTTATCGTATAAGGCATGTGCCAATTGCTATCTAAACTTGACCGATGATCAAGTTGCTTCCAAGTCATATAATAGCGTCCGGGATAGGTTTGCGATTTTTCGCTACCGGTATTTACCGCGGCATAATGAATCAATTTTCCGTCTTCATAGCACGCATAGCATTGATATTTATTTGATACGACTACAATCTTCGGCAAATGTCTTGCCTCAGGATAGCACGCCGGAAATAAAGAATAATCCGTGATATTATCGCTGACTATGCCCGGCACGACAATTGTGTCATTTATGCGGATAAAACGGAATTCTTTGCGATTCAATGTAGTCAAAATTTTATGTTCCGCAGATTCCGGATCAGAATACTTATAATCGTTACGAATTACCGCCAAAACATTACTATCGGATACAAATATTTTGCGAAACACCATCGTCGGGAGCGTATCGCATCCGGCAATCCAATTATTCTCTTCACGAATGATTTCCTTTTGCTCCCTACTGTTTATTTTGCGATTTTCCGGCTTACATGCCACAAAAAGCAATGCAGAAAAAAGTGCAAATATTATCGCAGAATTATTTATCGATTTTTTCAATAAAGTCCTCAATAGTCGAAATCAATTTTGCTTTTACTTTATCTGTATTTTGCTGGTGTTCTTTATGCAGTGCAAGTTCTTTATTAAGCGCAGCAACGCTGTTTTCTTTCTCGTGCAGTTGCCCGATTACCTCACTGATACGCACTTCCAGGTTATTAACCTGATTTTTCAGTTGCGAATTATCTTTTGCGAGATTTTCCGATTGGGTATTCAGAGTATTGTTTTCAAGTTGCAGGCTTTCATGTTTGCTTTCCAATACACCGTGCAAATTGCGTAAAACCTGCAAGTCTTGCAATAAATTGCTGTTCGACTGCTCCAATTGCTCAGAACGCTCGTTCAGTTTCTCTGCTTTAGAGGCAATATCGGATTTCTCGCTACGAAGTTCATTCGTCGCTTCTGTTATTTCCTCGATTCGGCGATTTAATTCGTCTATTTCGGTTTTCAAGACGGATTTCTCGCTTTCAAGTGCCCGAATTATCATGTCGCCATCAGCAGATTTTTTCTCTAACTCGTTGATTTTCGCAGTCAGAATTTCATTTGCACTCTCGAATTTTGCATTTTTGTCAATAAGTTTTTCACTATCATCGCTTAAAGCCATAATCTGAATATTCAAATCGTCTATGTGGCTACCGCGCTCAGCGCTCTCGCGCCGTGCAACTTCAACTTTAGTGTTTGTTTCCGCAAGGGCATTCTCAAGATCGGCGATCTTCGCGGTTAAGGTTTCGCGCTCGTCTGCACGCTCCGAAATTATATT
>JAQUZU010000146.1:1624-4540 GCA_028691175.1 Candidatus Kapaibacterium sp.
TTCGCATCAGACTTTTCTTTCTCGCTCACGGCTTCGGATATTTTCACATTTAATTTTTCTTTTTCGCTTTCGCTTGTGGCAATCAACGTCTCAAAATCCACAATTCTTGCCATAAGATTTTTATTTTCTTCTTTTTGTTTTTTGCCGAATTCTTCCTGCATTGCCAATAATTCATCGGCTTCAGATTTATCTTTCAAGATTTTCTCGTTCTCGGCAACCAAAGTCGAAATTTGCGAATTTAATTCTTCATTCTGTCCGCTCAGTGCATTTCTGCCGGTATTAGCCAGATTAATCTCAGCATTCGCGTCCTGCAAAGTACACTTAACCTCGTCAAGTTTAGTCATGAGATCGAGCATTTCCAGGCGCTGATCCTCAAATTTCTGTTTCCAATCGGCAATTTCCTCTCCACGAATTTTTGCTTCATCAAGCAATTGCATCGTCATCACTTTGCCGTTAAAGCACTTATTGTTCAGTTCGTCAATCTTCGATTGTCGTTCGGCAATTTCACTATATAGTCCGCTATTTTTTTCATTCAGTTCTGCATTGATATTGACTTCATTTTCGAGCTTCACATTCAAATCGGCGATTTCACCGCTTTTCGTGTCGATTGTTTTTGCTTGTGTATCAATCAACGCTTGAAGTTCAGCAATCTGAGTATTCAGTGCGGTTTTATCCGATTCAAGAGTATCAACCTGCTCGCTAAGTTCGAGATTTCGAAATTCGAGGTCGTCTTTTTTGTTTATCAATTCGGATTTTGCCGCCTGCAAATCGGCGATTTCGCCATCTTTTGCAATTTCGGCCTGCCTGGAAATTTCGAGTTCGGTTTTCAGCGGAGTGAGTTCATTGATTTTTGATTTCAGAAAATCAATATCAAGATTGAGTTTTTGCTCATTTGTCGCATAATCCGAAGTTTGTACGCGAAGTGCGTTAATCGCCGCATCACGCTCTTCTACTTGATGTTTCAGCCGAGCAATATCATCGATAAAGCCGACTTGCCGGTTCATGACGTCGCGTTTGCTTTCATACAAATCGTGATAAACATTTCGTGCTTCCGCGAGGTCGCTCTGCAAAAGTTTTATTTGCGTATTTAGTTCGGCTGATTTCTCATCTATTTTTTTTTTGCTAATCTCTAACTGTGTCCCGAGATCAGCAATTTCCGTATTAAAAAGTTGAATTTTCTCGTTCTGAAACTTTTCTCGCTCATCTGCGGCTGCAAGTTCCTGCTTTAGCCTTTCTAGTTCAAACATCCGGCTTTCAAGCTCGGAATTTCGATCTTTCAAGGTAGTGATTGTATTGTTTTTGTCGTAAATTTCTTTGTTTTTACGAGCAATTTCTAATCTCGCATAGTCAAAATCCACAGATTTAGACTCTAATTCTTTTATTTTTTCGAGTAGATTATTTTTTTCTTCTTCGAGTGCGTCGACTTTCCCGAGCCGTGCGTTAATTTCTTCGATATTTTGTTTTAGAGCAGTATTTTCGCTAAGCATCTCTTCAATACGGGCTTTTGATTGCTCGTATTGCTGTGTCATTTTTTTGATTTGATTATCATAATCCGCAATTTTGCTCAGCAGTTCCGAATTAACACCCTGCACATTTTCCAGTTTTTTGTCTTTTTCGAGCAAATTATTGTAATCACTCTGCAACACTTGCAACTTATGATTAATTTCCTCCATATTCCGGCTCAATTGAGTGTTTTTTTCATTCAATTGGGTGTTAGAAGTGCTTAATTCATTCTTCTGATTATTGAATTTTCCTAATGTTCCTGAAACATTATTGATTCTTTTCCAGAGATTTTGTATTTCAACTTGCAAATTGCTGCTCGGGTTCATCTTAATAAGTCATCGAATTGTTTAACAAGGTTCGTATGCAAAAATAGTATTCCACTAAAATAACAATTTTTTCGCTAATTGACAAATATATAGGCGTTTTTTTGCTTGCAAATCGGCTCGCGAATTACAATTTAATTCCAACACTGAAATACAACACGAGCGGTCCATAAATCACCTTCACCGGGTCGCGTGCAAAGAAAAAGCAACGTCCGACGGAAAATTTTGCCGGTCCGAGCGGCGTATCAAATCCGATAGTCGTACCCACACCATGCTTAAATTCGTCGAAATGAATATCGTTCTGCTCATCCCATACTGCACCAATATCATATCTCAGCGACCAATATGTATCGAAGAAAATTCTAAACGGCAACAGCAGCCGATATTCCAGCTGTCCGCGGACAATCTGCCGCCCGACCTGCTGCTCCTCCTGCAAACCGAAAAAATCCTCCTGCCCGCCAAGATTGAAAAAATCGGAGAGCGGAGTGCCGTTATCCGAAAAACCGAACGTTGCCCCCAAACGCAATGTGTGCCGTCCGGCAAAAGTATGACTTCCCCGAAAATTAAATAATGCCTTAGAATACGAAACATTGTCCTCGCGTAGTTCCGTCGGAAGGATATTTGTCTCGAAAGAAAGTGCTATTTGCCTGCCTGCAGTCGGATAATCCGTATCATTTTCCGTATCGAAAATCATCTCGAACTTCGCAGTAGCGACATTTTTAAAATTCGGCTTACTTTTGCTCGGAATATCCCATTTATACGAGCGTTGCTGTTCGAATCTCGCCTCAAGACCGATTCTGCCATCGCGGTTAAGCTGCCTCCCGACAGTAATTTTCGCACCATACGCTTGAAGACCGAGCGCCGGAGTTTCCTTGTGATTGAAGTCCCCTTTTGGAAAATTCACATTGTATTCATATTGTCGCATTCGCTTATATTTATAGTATGCATCTGCACGGAAAGTAAAATATGTATCCATAAAACGTGGCTGCTCGATAATCAAATCAGCGGCAATATCGCGTTCGCCGCCTACAAACCGCAGATTAAACCGCGTCCCGAAATTGAACAGATTTTCTTCGATCAGGTCTACTCC
>JAQUZU010000147.1 GCA_028691175.1 Candidatus Kapaibacterium sp.
CGCTAATTTGCCGAGCATATTGAAGCTCGTTATATTTTTCTAGTTCGCGGAAACCAACGGTAAAAGTATCGACCGGACGCGACATAAGTTCGCTCATCAGTGCAACGTTCAAACTGCTATCGACACCACCGGAAAGGAACACGCCAAAAGGCACGTCGCTCATCATGCGGTCTTTGATCGAACGGCGGAGCAAGCGAACCAGCGTTTCGTCGATATTCTGCGTATTTACTTCCTGTTGAGTCATCGGATTCCAGTATCTTTTAACCACCAAGCCGTCTTTTTCGCTCAGTTTCAGGCAATGTCCGGCAGGCAACTTGTAAATATTTTTAAACATTGTCGCCATATTCGACGACATTCCGAAGTTCAAATAATTCGGCACCTCGTCAATATTCAATTCAACTTTTACGCTTGGGTGGGCTAAAATCGACTTAATTTCACTTCCAAAGATAAATATTCCGTCTTTATAGTAATAATAAAACGGCTTTATTCCAATGCGGTCGCGAGCCGCAAATAGTTCGTTTCTGTCGGCATTCCAAATTGCAAAGCCCCACATTCCGTTCATCAAATGAAGAATTTCTTCGCCATATTCGGCATACCCGTTTATAATTGTCTCGGTATCTGTGTTTGATTGATATTTATAGCCACACTTTATCAGGTCGTTTCGCAAATCGGCATGGTTATAAATTTCACCATTAAAGACAATAACAGAATTATTATTTAAAGATTTCATCGGCTGGTTGCCGTTTTCTGTCAAATCGATAATCGACAGTCGACGAAATGTAAACCCGCATTTTAGGTCATCCGATGTCCACTGTCCGTCCGCATCAGGACCACGATGAAGGATAATGTCGCTCATTTTTTTTAATACATCGCGATTTATCCGCTCTTCGCGTCCGCTAAAATCAACAATTCCCGCTATTCCACACATTTTGCTTTCCTATTTTGTTATTGCGAATTTTTTTAGTTCGGACTCGTGCCCATCTTTATCCATTACTTTAAATAGATAAACGCCACTATTTACGTCATTTCCGTTATTTCTTTTCATATTCCATTCTACACCACCGTCGCCGTCAATTTCGGATAATTCGACAATTTTTTCGCCGGACAAAGTATAGATTTCGACTTTACCGAGCGGCGGAACTCCGGAGAAAACCGGCAATTGTCCGTGCGATACGCGAATCGGATTTGGATACACAAACGCATTATCCGGAGTATTATCAACGAAAACGAACGCCATTCTGTAGCCAACAGTTTGCGACATACTCTTGGAGTTGTCCGCCGATTTAATATTTCGTGCTGTAATTGAATATTCGTGCCCACCGGCTCCTATTCCTTTATTCGGCACAAAACAAATAATAACCGCATCATCGTCTGCACGTCGAATTTCCGCAATTTCGCCAACAGGTTCGAGCGAATAGTTTTCTGCCTCAAGTGCATCGTCGCTCACGGCTTCGCTGAACACAAGTTTAATTGACGGAAATTCTTCCGTCCGTACTTCGAGCGACGCCAGATATAGTTCTCTAGCCGGTGCTTCATATTCTTCCACTTCAAAATTCAGGACAGACGCAGCAGTCGGATTTGAATAATAATCGAAGAAACTCTTCACCAACAGCGTATAATCGCCGGGCTGTAAATCTTCATTCAAATACAGCAGGTAAGAATTTTCTCCTACATTAATCACCGAATACGGGAAAACAGACTGTCCGCTCGCGGTTTGTACCTCGAAATAATCCGCCTCTGCTTCATACGGTATTTTTCCGGAAAAAGTAAGGCGGACAACCCTATCCGAATATTTCGCAATATATGGCTCGCTTGCATTTTTCAACACAAACATATACGACTTCGAGGCATACGAAATTCCGTCCGGATAGACTGCCTTGAAGTACACAACGCCGGGATTTTCTGCATAATCTGTTAAAGTATATGTATCTTCTGCCGTTTCAGCAAGCATTTTATCCGGCAAATCACCATAAACCGAACCACGCCAAACCTGTACTGCAGTAGCCCCGGCAGGCTTTTTCCAATTAATTAAATAACTTTTTTCGTCGTTTGCCCATCCCCAGACATCGCTTGGCGGAACATGATTTTCGCTTTCCGGAATGTATTCGATTGCGTAAGTCGTATCTAAACCGGAATATACAATTTCATTTATGCCGTTGCCGTCGAAATCGTAAATCAAAGCGTTATTCGCAAAAGCATCACCGGCATAGCGGAACGGACGCAATTTTCCATCGCTATATTTGAAACAATACAATCCCGGAAATGCCGAGACAATCACTTCGTCGCCGGGTTTGCCGTCGATATTGCCGGCAAAAATTCCATTTTTAAAGGAAGTCCCGCCCGCAGGAACCCGCACGCCGTATAGTTCAAATCCTAAGTCGGGAACTTCGGCATAATCATCTGCGCCGGTCGATTTATAGACACGAACTTTCCAAATTTGCGATTTGGGTTCGCTTCCGCCGGAGGAATTATTTTGATTTTCCTGATAAAAATCCGTCATCGAAATCGTTAAAATCTCGGTAATGCCATCGCTGTCAAAATCTGATTTTGCAGTAAAACTTACACCCCAAAAATCTTTGTTTTGCCTTGTCCATTCTCGTTTGAAAGCACCATCAGCATACTCAAAAACATATAAGTTGCCGTTGGAATCCGTAAAGACAATCTCCGGCTTGTGGTCATTATCGAAATCGCCGGCAATTACATTCGGCATATTTCCCAAATAAATTGTATCGGTTGCTGATGTAGAAGCAAGCGTAACGGCTTTACCACCGGAATATTTTACAATATCAACCCCAATGTGCGAAGTACATATAACTTCATCTAAGTCATCACCGTCAAAATCATAAAATCCCCACGAAGTGCGGTATTGATCGTCGGAATATAACTGCTTGTTGAAGTATTTACCGTTATATTCGTAGACTGCGTGGCAACCGTTTATGCGCCCGAGCAAATGTTTTTTGCCGGAAATCATTGAACCGAACCCGGACGGCAAATAGAGTGAATCGCGGGGCGTTTCGACCACTTGAAATTTATTATCTACAAAAGAATACATTCGCGACGCAGCGAAACTGCCGTATTCATATTCGCAAACCCAGATTTCCGGATTATCGTCGTCGTTAATGTCCGCCGCCTGATTATACATATAGCATGAAGGCAGACCGGAATAATTCTTTTCGGCGAAGTCGGCGACATAAAATGAATTTATATCCGCCACGAAATCGCGTTCGGCAGTTATTATTTCGCCATCTCGGCGATACGCGGAAACCGTTATTTTGTATTCTCCGCCCGAAATAAGATTTTCCAGCAAAATGGCGTGATGACGACTGTATAAATCCCGGTCTTCTTTACTTTCGACAATTTTATCGTCAAGCGAGACCACAACTTTCGCGAATGAGCGATTATTCGTCCGCAATCCGACTAAATATTTCGATTTATCACCATAATAAATCGGCGTAATTGTCAGCGAATCTATCGTCAAATGTTCGTCTGAATTTAAAATTTCTATTGTCTGAGTTTTTTCTATAGTTTTTTTGTTTTTTAGCGTCATAGTCAAATTCAGCGTCATCTCGCCGGAAATCCCTGTTACGACATTCCCCTGCGAATCAGTCCGCAAAAGTCGCCCGACATTTTTAAAGACCGCCATAGTATCATTATACGCCTGCTTTGCAGAAGTGATTACCGGATAAGTCGTATCGTTCGTAATAACCGAGTTTCGCAAAGAAACGCTGTATGAATCAAAAAGCGGAGCCGTTGCCGTACCGATAACAACAATATTTTCATCTCGATCGGAGCGAAAAACCTTATAGTCCGCAGGCTCTGCAATCGACAATTCCACCGCTCCGGGATATTCCAATACCTTTTGCGCATTCAGCAAGCCGGCACCCTCATATTTATTCCTCTCAATCGACGAAATCGGCGAAGCGGTTGCCTCCAAAATTCCGCGAACCTGTGCAGGAGTAAGTAGCGGATTCTGCTCTAAAAGCATCGCAACAGTTGCCGTAACAAACGGAGCAGCAAGCGACGACCCGCTCGCAGTTGAATATTCACCTCCGATTTTAGTCGTTAAAATACCTGTTCCGGGTGCCATAAGCGAGAGATTTTTCCCATAGCAACTTTCAGAATTACGAGTTCCGTTCTGCTTGATATATCCAACAGAAATAACATTCGGCAAATCAGACGGATAATGCGGATATGCCCAACCGTTATTTCCGGCTGAAGTTACGACGGTTACGCCCTTTGCGGTCGCATAATTCACTGCAGATTCAACTAAGCGGCTGTAATAATTATCGCCAAAGCTACAATTAATAACCTGCGCTCCGTTCTCCGCGAGATAGACAATCGCTTTTGCGATGTCGTCATTTTCGGCATTTCCGCTTTCGTCAAACGCACGCGCAATAAATAATTTTGCATTATATGCCAAACCGGCAATCCCGATTGCATTATTTGCTTTCGCAATCATCACGCCGGCAACCTGAGTACCGTGTCCCTGTTCGTCTACCGGCAAGTAATCATGATTAAC
>JAQUZU010000023.1:0-2361 GCA_028691175.1 Candidatus Kapaibacterium sp.
CCCCTCCTTCGGAGGGGGTGGGGAGAGGTCATATTTCTCTCCTATTTGATTTTTTCCGCGGAATTGCTTAATTTTGTAGGTTAAAAATGTATTTGCATATAAAAAAATAGAAAGCGGCAAATAATGAAAATCAAATCCGGCATCGTCGCACTCGCAATCGCGGCGGCAACTCTGTTTCCGGCAATTAACGCGCCGGCGCAGGAAAACGAAGTCACCGACGAAAACACCTGGCTGCTATACGGCTATTCAACTGCAAGCACCGCGAATATCTATAATTCGTTCCTCGCGCTGAGTTACCTTGCAAACACCGCAAGCACTGCCGATTCTACCGGCGATCTGCACACCGTGATCAAATCGGTCGAGGATATGGCGGCAATGTTCGTTGCGGCAAACGATTCCATTATTGCCAGCGTCTCGCTCTCGCCATCGGACAAAGAATATTTGCTCTATTTCTCCGAGCTCGGAAAATTAATCGGACAAACCGCCGACCTGCTCGATAAATACAACATTTCCAGAAAAACCGCAGATTACCGCAAATACAGCGAAAAATATACCGAATTATATCACAAAATGGAAGCAATTTACTTCAAAGATGACAAATAAAATGCCAACTAACGAAGCGGAACTGAAGCAATATCTCGCGCAATTCCGCCATAAAATTCACGGAAAAGTGAAATTCGAGGACGTCGATTCCTTTGGCGTCGTTCATAACATTAAATATTTATACTGGGTCGAATGGGCGCGCACAGAGTATATGCACGATATGTTTGCGCCGGGAACCAAGGGCAATTTCCTGCAGGCATTTCCGGTCATGGTCGTCCGAAACGAAGCCGATTACCTCGACGCAATGTATTTCAATGACGAATATACGGTTCTCAGCCGAGTCGATAAGGTCGGCAAATCTTCGATAACATTCGAAAATCTTGTAATGCTGGACGACGTCAAACCGGTCGTGCATATGAGCTCGGTTTTCGTTCATGTAGATAATAATTATAAACAAAGCTGCGAAATTCCGGACGACATTCGCCGGAAAATCGCGGACTATCCGGGCAATTTTTAGCATAAAATCATGGCAGAACGCGAATATGTTTCTCTCGACATTCGGCGCAAAGTAGCGCAGTTAATTTTTCCGCGCCTCGACGTCGCAGACTTCGAAGCGAATAAATCCGAATATATCGCGCTGGCGGAGCAGGGCGTAGGCGGTTTTTGCGTTTTCAACGCAGACCTTGCCGGCATGCGAAACGTCGTGCGAACCCTCGCCGCACACTCGGACATTCCGCTGCTTTATTGCTGCGATATGGAGTTCGGGCTGCCGATGCGTTTTTCGGACGGAACGCCGTTCCCTCGCGCCGGAGCAATCGGTCGCTCGGGCAACCCCGGAAATGCGTTCATTGCTGCGAAAATTACTGCCCTCGAAGCGAAAAGTTGCGGGATTTTCTGGAATCTTGCTCCCGTGGCGGACGTTGCCTCTAACCCGGAAAACCCGATCATCGGCTTGCGCGCTTTTGCCGATAATCCGAACGATACCGCAAAATTTGTTCTCGCCGCGATAAAGGCAACTCAGGAAGAACGCGTCATGGCGTGCGCAAAGCATTTCCCCGGGCACGGCGATACGGCAGTTGATTCGCATATCGAAATCCCGACGCTCGCAAAATCGCTCGACGAAATGACGCACAACGAGCTTATGCCGTTCTATCTCGCGATAACTCAAGAAGTTGCGAGTATTATGGTCGGGCACCTGACCGTTCCTGCGCTGGACGATTCGCTTGCTCCGGCTTCGCTCAGCCGAAAAATCATCACTGATTTTCTCCGCAAGAAACTCAAATTCGATGGAATTATCGTAACTGATGCTCTCGATATGAAATCTGTCGAAAATATGCACCCGGCGGGCGGAGCTGCTCTCGAAGCACTCAAAGCCGGGGCGGACGTACTTCTGATGCCGAAATCATTTAGCGACGCAACCGCCTGCATTTATAATCACTTAGACGAAATTGACGCCGAGGAGATTCTCGATTCGTTCGACCGCATAATCGCACAAAAGAGACGTTGCGGGCTAATCGACGGAATTTTAAACTCGCTGCCGGAAAATCTGAACTTCGCAGAGCACGCCGAAATCGCAATGAGAATGGCAAAATCATGCCTGAATTTCTCCGGCGAACAGTCCGCCTGCACGCTCTCGGAGGAAGATTCGTATCTTCTGCTGTGCGTCCTAACCGACGACCGACATCTCGAAAACGCACTCAAATTCTCGCGTTTGCTGCAGTCCCGCACTTATAACGATTGCGATACCATGTTTATAAATGAAGGATTTACGGATGCGGACGCCGCAGAAATCGAAAAAGCCGCGGACGACTCCGTCGC
>JAQUZU010000023.1:2461-21718 GCA_028691175.1 Candidatus Kapaibacterium sp.
TGGTCGTCGTGGCCTGCATTCGGAAACGCGGCAAGTTCGCGCTCGAAATCATCGAGCCACGCGGCATATTTCGGGAAATACACCAGCCCGTTTTCGAGTTTTGCCTGCATCGGAAGAGCGCGAGACACCTTGTCCGCCGTCGGCTTCAGTGCCTTTACCGGCAAGCCCTCCGCCGCCAACGCCCGGACGAGCGAATTTTGATATTGCACGCTTTCGATACCGATCAGCCGCGGATTATATCGGCGATAAATATCTATTATCATCTCGCGATGACGCAGCGAATCAAGTCGCTCGCGAATAATATCGATTATGAAAATCCGCCCGCCCGGCGCAACTCCGAAAACCATAACCACCGTAAAATCAGACGTTTGCGACGTTGCTATCGCAAGGTCGACTGTTGCATAAAGCGTAATGTCGCGTCCGGCGAAAATTTCCTCCGGCGTAACATATTTTTCGCCTTCGCGAGTATAATATCGGAAATCCGAGCGCCGGAAAATTCCGCCCGCGGGCGACCCCGGAACCTGATTATACAGCGCATCAAACCAGTAACTTCCGACTGCTTTGCGGATTTCGCCGAGAGCCTCGCCGCTGTATCTCGCGCTCCAGAGCGGCTCGCCGGGACGCCGCCCGAGCAGACAATTTTCGCCGGCGAGAGCGGGGAGGACGATTTGCCGCCAGTCTTTTGCAATTGCGGGGTCAGACATGATTTTGCCCGTGAGGTCGTCCTCGTGCCAGCGCGTCATCGCAATAATAATGCTGCCGCCCGGCTCCAATCGCGTGAAAACGGTCGAGCGGAACCATTCCCAGGTATTTTCGCGGATAGTTTCGCTGTTTGCGTCGGCATCGTTTTTTACCGGGTCGTCGATGATAATCAAATCCGCGCCCTTTCCGGTGATTGCCCCGAGCGCGCCGAGCGCCTGCATTCCGCCGCTGTGCCCTGCAATCGAGAATTCGGATTGTGTGTTATTGGATTTATCGAGCGAAATTCCGGCGGCTTTTTCGCCGAGTGTGGCGATTAATTCGCGCACTTTGCGGCTCCACGACATCGCGAAAGTCGATTCGTACGACGTCAAAATCACCCGCCTGTCCGGAAAATTCATCAGATACCAAGCCGGGAGATATTTAGAAATAAATTCGCTTTTGCCGTGCCGCGGCGGCATATTCACAATAATTCGCGAGCTTCCGCAGGCAAGCCCGGAGAGGATTTCGCTCTCCATCAGCCGGATATGTGCCGGCGCGGAATATCGGTTATCGGTTGCCGTCTTCGCCAGCAGAATCGGGGAGAGAATCGGCAGATTAATTTTTTCGCACATATTTGCCTTTCGTTAATTCAACAATATGCAAAATTACGCAATATTCGGCGGACAGATTTTGGACGCTTTTTAAAGTTTCCGCATAAAAAAAGGCATTGCCCGGATAAGACAATGCCTAAAAGGAAAAATTAAATAACCCAAATCTTATTGCTTATAGTCAGCGAGGAAGTCGCCGATATAATTGAATGCTTTTGTCAGTACGTCTTCCGGCGGAAGAATTACAAAACGGAAATGCGAAGTTCCCGGTTTCTCGCCGAAGCCGTTGCCCGGAACGAGGATTACGCCTGTTTTGCGGAGCAAATCTACGCAGAATTTCGCATCGTCTTTTACGTCAACACTTGGCAAAGCATAGAACGCGCCTTTCGGTTTAACAAGCGACATTTGCGGGATTTTCGAGATTAGGTCGTAACTGATGTCGCGGCGGCGCTGAAGAGTCTGAACAAGTTTGCCGACGTTCGACTGGTCGCCTTCGAGAGCAGCCGGAATAGCCCACTGCAACGGGTGATTTGCACAGAGGCGCGAGCGAAGAATTCTGTTAACTCCTTCGAGGAAATCTTTCATTCTCGCTGAATTACCGCTTGCAATCCCCCAGCCGATACGGAATCCCGGGCATACATAATTTTTAGACAAACCGCAGAAAGTAACCACCGGTGCATCAGGGTTCAGCGATGCGAGCGAAACGTGTTTTTCGCCGTCAAAAATCAACTGATCATAAATTTCGTCCGCGAGGATCAGCAAATTGTGTTCCATCGCGATATCGATTAATCCCTTCAGAGTCTCGATTGAAGCGAGAGAACCGGTCGGGTTGTTCGGGTTGATGATTACGATTGCTTTTGTGCGAGGATTAATTTTTTTGCGAATATCTTCGAGATCCGGCTGCCAGCCGTTTTCTTCGTCTAGATAGTACGGATTCGGCTCGAGTTCGAGTTTGCTTTGAATAGCAGTATATAAAGGATAGCCCGGAGTCGGCATCAAGAAGTTGTCGCCACGATTCAAAAGCGCAGTCAGGCAGATTTCGATTGCTTCGCTTGCGCCGGTTGTGATGAAAATATCTTGAATGTTTTTAATGCCTTTTTTTTCGGCATAGCGGCGAATTGCATCGCGCCCCGGCTGAATACCGCTCGAAGCGGAATAGCCGTTTTTGTTTTCGCACATTGCCTTATATGCGGCGTCGAGAATGTGCTGCGGAGTTTTATGATCATAAACATTCGGATCGCCGATGTTTAAGTAGAGTAATTCCTTGCCTGTTTTTGCCACTTCGTCCGCTACTACAATAATATCGCGGATTGCGTATTTGATGTTCAGCGTTCTTTCAGCCGATTTCAAATCATAGTCTGCCATTTGATTTCCCATTTAATAAAAATATCACTATTAGTTAGATTATGTATTACAAACTTAAAGAAAATTTACAACTAAATCAATACTTTTTTTTGCCAATATTTTTCTTATATGCAGTTCGCCGGCCGCTTATCGATATTTCCCTTTGTTATCTCAAAAATATTTGCTAAATTCGCTGTTTTAATGTATAATAGCCGATAAGCGGATAAAAATATGTGGCAAACAATTCGGGACTATTTCTCCGATATGGATCCCAAAAAATTCCTCTGGACCTTAATTGCAGGTCTGTGCGGATTTATGCTTTTAATAATTATTTACGTAAGTATCGTGATTTCAAGCGGCTTACCGTCGCTCGAGCAACTCGAAAATCCGAAACAGAATTTCGCCACCCGTGTATATAGTGCGGACGGAAAACTGCTCGACCACTATTTCATCGAAAAACGTGTATGGGTACCGTATGACAGCATTCCGCGAGCGTTCGTCGATGCATTGGTCAGCGTCGAAGACCGCGATTTCTTTGATCACTGGGGAATTAAAATCAGCCGAATCATCAAAGCCGGACTGAAAAACGTCCTCTTTATGGACATCAAGGGCGGTGCTTCGACTATAACGCAGCAACTTTCGCGCGGGCTGTTTTTCAATATGGATCAGACTTTCAGCCGAAAAATCCGCGAAGCCTTTACCGCGATTCAAATCGAAAAAACATACACGAAAGAGGAAATCCTCGAAATGTATGCAAATACGGTTGCGTTCGGGCGCGGCGCTTACGGCATTCAGGTGGCGGCGCAAGTCTATTTCAATAAACCCGCTTACGAACTTTCGCTATCCGAGTGTGCGTTTCTGGTCGGGCTTTTGCAGCGTCCGGAAAAATATAACGGCTCGAAGGGCTATAACCTTGCGATCGATCGCCGAAATTACGTCCTCTATTTGATGGAAGACAACGATAAAATCAGCGAAGGAACCCGCGTGCGGACTCGCCGCGAAGCGCTGAATTTCACCACTAAAAAACAAAATCGCGCAAAATCGCTCTTCGCTTCGCACTTTGTAGAAATGATTCGACGCGACCTCGCGAACAACGAAAAACTAAGAGATCGCGACCTATATCGCGACGGACTTATCATATATACCACTCTCGACTCGCGCGTGCAGGAAGCCGCAAACAATGCAGTCGAGCAGCACTTCGAGGAATTTCAGAAAACGTTTAATCGCGGCTGGAACTGGTCGGCGCACCAAAAACTTCTTAACACTCTGCTAAATAAGGCAGTTGCAGCTCACCCGGATTATACGATTGCAGACGAAGGCGATAAGCCGGGCGTTCGCAGCCGCCTGCTCGCAAACAGCGAGTTTGTCGATTCGGTTAAAAATGCCGCCACAACAGTTCAGTGCGGCTTGGCGGTTATCGACCAGCAGACGGGCGCAATTCTCGGAATGGTCGGTGCCTCGCCGAAGTTCATGCGCGAAAACCCGAACGCGAAATATTCGCTCAACCACGCTACGCAGATTAAACGCCAACCGGGCTCGACCTTTAAGCCGTTTGTTTATGCGTCCGCGATTGAGCAGGGACTCGATGCCGGCGCAATGATTGACGCCGGTCCGTATTCATACACTTTGCCGTCGGGCGAGACTTGGTCGCCGCGCGGCAGCTATGGCGGCGGAGCCGAAGGCGAAGAGGGCGGAGGCAGCTATCTCTCTCTCGCGCAGGCGCTTCAACGCTCGGTAAATACGGTTTCTGCACGATTGATTACTCAGCACACCACTCCGGCAAAAGTAATCGACCTGGCAAAGCGCATGGGCATAAAATCTAATTTGCGGGCTGTGCCGGCACTTTCGCTTGGCGCGGGCGGCGAACTAACTCCGATTGAAATGATTGCCGCATATGCGACTTTTGCGTCGGAGGGCGTCCGCCGCGAACCATACTATATTACACGAATTGAAGACCAGTACGGCAATGTGATTTTCGAACGCAAACGCGTAAATCTCGGCGTCGATGCGATTTCGCAACGCTTGGCACAGACGATGATCCGCCTCATGCGCGGAACCGTCGACGGCGGTACCGGCTGGAAAGTTCGTAATTTCTTCAAAAACTGCGACGCCGCAGGCAAGACCGGCACAACGAATGATTTCGCAGATGCATGGTTTATCGGCTATACTCCGCAACTCACCGCGGGAGTATGGGTCGGCTTCGACGACAAGCGCGTAACTTTCACCGGCGGCTACGGATACGCAGGCGAGGCTGCCGCTCCGCTCTGGGGACGTCTCATGGCGAATATTTATGCAAACGATCTCCTGCCGTATAAGCAGAAAAGATTTGCGTTCGTGGCGATTGATTCCGCTCTCGCCGCCGCAAAGGACACAACTCTCGCTCCGGCTTCGCCTCCGGCGGCAACCGGCACCGGCGAATGGGAATAATTGGTAGCGCGGGCGGGAACGCCCGCGTTTTCCTTATAAACATAATTGTTAGATTTTAAGGAGATAATTATGGCAAAAATTACGGTACAAAACAGCGAAATCACTGTTGTTTCAATAAAGGATAAAGACTATATTTCGCTGACCGATATGGTTAAAAATATTGAAAACGGCTTATCGCTAATTGAAAAATGGTTGCGAAACAAAAACACGATTGAATTTCTTGGAATATGGGAAGAAATGTACAATCCTGTTTTTAATTCCCCCGAATTCGAGGGAATTAAAAACATGGCAGGATTAAACCGTTTTATTCTTTCCGTAAAGCAGTGGATTGAACGAACAAATGCCGTCGGCATAATTGCCAAAGCCGGACGATACGGCGGCACTTTTGCTCACAAGGATATAGCGTTTGAATTTGCATCTTGGGTTTCTCCGCAATTCAAACTATATCTGCTAAAAGAATTTCAACGCCTGAAAGACGAGGAACAAAAGCAACTCGGTTGGACAGCAAAACGCGAACTATCGAAAATCAATTACCACATTCACACCGATGCAATCAGGCAAAATCTCGTTCCGGCAGAACTTACTCCGCAACAAATCTCGTTTGTCTACGCCAATGAAGCAGACGTTTTAAATGTAGCGCTATTCGGAATAACTGCAAAACAATGGCGCGAAACTAATCCCGATTTAAAAGGAAATATTCGCGATTATGCCACAATAAACCAACTGATTTGCCTCTCGAACATGGAAAATCTGAACGCCGTTTTTATAAACGAGAAAATGCCTCAAAGCGAACGCTTGGTAAAACTCAACCAAATTGCCATTCAACAAATGCGCGTGTTGGAAAATATTGAAACCAGAAAATTTTTGAGATAGAACCCACGCAGTGATGAAATAAAATATCTATCGCATATTTTCGTCTCAATTCTTTTACTATAAACGGGAAAAATAATGGCAAACATCATAGAAGGAACTTACGACGCAAAAGGGCGGAAATTCGCCATAGTCGTTACTCGCTGGAATCAATTCGTAGTCTCGAAACTTTTGGACGGTGCTCTCGACGGCTTCCGCCGCTTGGGCGTCGCGGAGGACGACATTACAATCGTTTATTGTCCGGGCGCATTCGAAGTGCCGCTGATTGTCGATAAACTCGCCACCAAGCACGAATACGACGCAGTCATCGCACTGGGCGCGGTAATTCGCGGCTCCACTCCGCATTTCGATTATATCGCCGCCGAAGTCTCGAAAGGCGTCGCAAATATTTCGCTCAAAACCGGCGTCCCGTGCATTTTCGGCATTTTAACTACGGATAATATCGAACAGGCCATTGAGCGCGCCGGACTGAAAAGCGGCAACAAAGGCTTCGAAGCCGCAACCGTCGCCGTCGAAATGGTTTCTGTTATGTCTAAAATATAAGGATTTCGAATGAAAAAGCATATTTTCCCGCTGATCGTGACGGCTCTGCTCGCCACGCCGGCGCTCAAAGCGGAGGAATTCAACCTTACGAACTGGGGAAACATTGACGCTTACGCGAATGTTTCCTGCGTAACAAGCGACGCCGCCGGACGCGTTTTCTGCGGTGCAAACGGCGGTGTTACCGTTGTCGATGGCGAGAAAACTACTTTCCTCAATTCCGAAAACGGCCTGACCGATCTGAATATCACCGCAATTGCATACTCGAAAGAACTCGACGCAGTACTGCTCGGAACTTATTCCGGCACTTTGCAGATCATCAGCCACGATCTCTCGGCAATTTCGTTCAACGACATTGCACGGACGGATTTCACGAGCATGCAGATAAATTCAATCGCAACAAACGGAAAATATGCCTACATCGGTGGTGAGTTTGGAATGGCTGTGTTCGATCTCGAACAGCAGATTTTTACGCAGACAATCACGAAAATCGCAGATTTCAGTCGCTCGATGCCGGTAAATAATGTTTTTATTCACGATTCGCAGATTTATATCGCCGGAGATGAAGGCGTCGCAAAAGCAAATCTCGGCGTCTTGCTGCAAAATCCCGGCAACTGGACTGCACTTCCGCTGCTATATCCGGAGGAAACCACTCCGCCCGCAACATATAATGCCGGAAAAGTTACTATCGCAGGCGGCGAACTCTATGCCGCAGTCGATGCGAACATCTATAGATTTTCTGCGGACACTCTCCGCTGCGTGAAGCAATTCGAAAGTTATATCGAATTCAAAAATTTAAGCGAAATCGCCGGCGAACTCTACATCACCACGCAATTTGCTCTGCTCCGCCCGAACGGCGAGGCAGTCGATTTTCCACATCCGCTATACGATAAACGCACGACATATATAAACGATATGGCAGTTATCGCGACCGAGCCGGAGCTCACTCTCGCTTTTGCGTATAAGGAAAATGGCGCCGGCATAGCGCGCGGCAGCGAACTAACTCTTCCGAACATCAACTCCGCGATTCGCCGCATTTATTCAGACGTCACAACCGACGCAGCCGGAAATCTCTGGCTTGCAACCGGTCAGGGTACCGGTAGCCGCGGTTTTGGCGTTCGCACTGCCTCCGGCAAGTGGTTCAACGAAACTGCGAGTAAAAACCAAAATATTCTCGACGAGGCATATTTCCGCGTCTATAACGTAGGCGAGCGAATATTTTTCGCAAACTGGGGCAAAGGCACGAGCGAAGTTTCAATCGACGGCGACACAATCGCTTTCCAAAACTATACCACAGAAAATTCCCCGCTGACCGGAATGTCCGGCGACGCGGTTGCACAACTATACACAATCGGATCCGGCTTCGACCGCGACCTGTCCGGAAATATCTGGTTCGTAAATTCACTTGCGACAACCGGAAAGCCGCTCCTGATCAAACTCACGCCTGCCGGAACATTCGAGACCGTTACTATTCCTGCATACATTTCCGCAAAAATGATGATGAGCATGAAAGTTGATGTCGCCGGCACAAAATGGCTCGGCTCCACGAGCGAAGACGGCTTACTCTACGTAAATGAAGCGTACGACGTTTTCGGAAAAATCAAGAGTAGCGGCACAAATCTATGCTCGGACATAATCAATTCAATTGAAATCGACGCTTCCGGCATGGTCTGGGTCGGCACTTCGCAGGGGCTGAACGTCATTCTCAATCCGACCGCCGTTCTCGGCACCTCGTCGCCGGTGATTCGCTCGATTTCAAATCTTGCCGGCGAAGTAATTAACGACATCTATATCGACGCTATCGATAACAAATGGCTTGCTACAAATAACGGAATTTTCGTGCTCTCCGCGGACGGTACGGAAATTTTGGCAAACATCTCGACGAAAAACTCGCCGCTCGAATCGAACACGGTTCAGGCGATTACGTCATTTCCGGCAACCGGCGAAATGGTTTTCGCCACCGACCAAAGTCTGCAAACTGCATTCTCGCTATCTGTAGAGCCGGCAGGGACTTACGATATTTCCTGCTATCCGCAGCCGTATAATCCGGCGCTCGGCGGCACCCTGACCATCAACGGCTTAAGTGCAGACAACACTCTGAAAATCGTAACAACCGAAGGGCGCTTCATCCGGACAATCAACGCAGCCGGCGGGCGCGCAGTCTGGGACGGTCGCGACTTTCGCGGCGAACTTGTCGGCACCGGAGTTTATCTGATTCTCGCCTCCGCAGGCACTGCCGGCGAGCACGGCGTCGGAAAAATCGCCATTAAACGCGGAGAATAAGTATCGGTTGCGATTTTATATTATATCGTCGCGTTCTAATATGCGCGATTTACATTTCTTTTAAACATCATGGAAATATCGACAAACATATATTTAGGAGACAGCAGGGAGAAATTAAAATTACTCCCTGAAAATTCCGTTGATTTAATTGTAACATCTCCGCCATACGCAGACCAAAGGAAAAGTACTTATGGCGGAATTTGCGCCGACAAATATGTAGACTGGTTCTTGCCGATTTCAGAGCAACTACTGCGGGTTTTAAAGCCAACTGGAACTTTTATTTTAAACATAAAGGAAAAAGTTGTCAAAGGAGAGCGCAGCACTTATGTGATTGAATTAATTCTTGCGATGCGAAAACAGGGATGGTTATGGACAGAAGAATTTATTTGGCATAAGAAAAATTCATATCCCGGCAAATGGCCTAATCGTTTTCGTGATTCTTGGGAAAGACTCTTGCAATTCAACAAGGACAAAAAATTTAATATGTACCAAGAGGAAGTGATGGTTCCAATGGGTAATTGGGCGAAAAACAGACTAAAAAACCTCTCGGAGACTGATAAAATTAGAGATAACTCGAAGGTTGGAAGCGGGTTCGGAAAAAACATTTCAAACTGGATGAACAGAGACAAGGCATATCCGACCAATGTGTTGCATCTCGCAACTGAATGCAACAACAAAAATCATAGTGCAGCTTTTCCGGAAGAACTGCCGGAATGGTTTATAAAACTATTTACAAAGCCAAACGACACTGTACTTGACCCATTTATGGGTTCCGGCACAACCATAATTGTTGCATCTAGAATGGGACGAAATTCAATTGGAATTGACGTAGTACCGGAATATTATGAAATGGTCAAAAATCAACTTAATATTTCAAAGCAGAATTTATTAGAAACGGGAACAAACTATGAAAATGATAAACCTGAAAGACGTATCGCAATACGTTGAAGAAAATATCGCCACTTTTCACGAAAAGCGCATTCGCAGACTTGATAATCTGAAACTTTCACAGGTATTAAAAAAGAAGAATCCGTATTTATTCAAAGCAAAATATGCCCTGACTGCCGAGAAAATTATTCGCGGGATTGTTGATGCACATATTTCATCGAGCGAAGAAGGCATATTCGGAGATTGGCTTGAAGGACTTGCCATATACATAAACGGAAAAGTTTATGACGGCAGAAAGTCCGGGATAATCGGCATAGACTTAGAGTTTGATAAGGACGATATTCGCTACATTGTGAATATTAAATCCGGCCCGAACTGGGGAAATAGTTCTCAAATTGCGAAAATGGTCTCTGATTTCAAAACGGCGAAAAAAACTCTTCGCACAAGCAATTCACATCTTAATATTGTCGCAGTAAATGGTTGCTGTTACGGGCGGGGCAAGCAACCGGACAAAGGCGATTATTTCAAATTTTGCGGTCAAACCTTTTGGGAGTTTATTTCGGGAAACAAGGAGCTTTATACCGAAATCATCGAACCGTTGGGACATAAAGCAAAAGAAGAAAACGACAGATTTATAAAATTATATTCTCAAATGATCAACAAATTTACAAAAGAATTTGCGAATGAATTTTGTACAGATTGCGGAGAAATTGATTGGGAAAAATTGGTTCGATTTAATTCTTCAGCAATGTAAGACATAGTGCAATGAAGCTGACAGAAATTTTGGCAGCACGCGTGCAGGCGGTATAAAAAAATTATCGGCTTTATATGTGATTATTGTAGAAATTTTTGTATTTTTGTAGTCTAAAATCGATTATATAAAATAAATAGATAAAATAAAAGGGTAAATATATGTCCGGTCACAGTAAATGGGCGAATATCAAGCACAGAAAAGGCAGACAAGATGCCAAAAGAGGTAAGGTTTTCACAAGAATCGCAAAAGAAATCACCATCGCGGCTCGCGACGGCGGCGGCGATCCGGAAATGAACCCTCGGCTGCGCCTTGCTATTGCAAGTGGTAGAGCGGTAAATATGCCGAACGATAATATCACTCGCGCAATCAAAAAAGGAACAGGCGAACTCGAGGGCGCAAGCTACGAAGAAATCACTTACGAAGGCTACGCTCCAAACGGTGTTGCTGTAGTTATCGAGTGCGTTACCGATAACCGTGTAAGAACAATTGCGGAAATTCGTGCCGTATTCAACAAACGCGGCGGAAACATTGGCGAAACAAACTCCGTCATGTGGAATTTCGACCAGAAAGGCGTTTTCACAATCAATACTAAAGGCAAAACCGAAGATGAACTCTTCGAAATGGTCATCGAAGCAGGTGCTGAAGATCTCGAATACGACGAGGAGTCATCTCGCGTAATCTGCTCGCGCGAATCATTTAGCATTGTGAACCAATATCTTAACGCGAACGGCTACGAAGTTACCGAGGGAAAACTCGAGTACATCGCTTCGAATGTTACGCCGATCGACTCCGTCGAAGCCGCTACGAAAGTAATGAAATTTACTGACGCCATGGAAGATTTGGACGATGTTCAATACGTATATTCTAACGCGGAAATTCCGGACGAAATTATGGAATCATTGGATTTAGACTAAACTTTTTTTACATAACTCCTCATAACTTGTCCTCCGCTTCATTATTTGAATCGGAGGATTTTATTAAATTTTTTCGAAAAAACGATTTTTATTTAATTCAATCGGAATATTAAGATGCATAAACTCAAAGGAATCAAGCGCTTAAACAAATTTTTGATAAATATGAAATGGGACGACGGGCTGGACGCAACCGTGAAAATCGCCGAGCTGCGAAAGGCATGTCCGTGCGAGGAATGCGGCATAGCACGAAATAATCCGCCGAACCCGCTGGCACTACCGGTAATCAAAAACGGTGAATTCGAAATCGAAAAAGTCGAGCCGATCGGCAATTACGCACTGAAATTCACTTACAAAGACGGGCACGACGGTGGCTATTATACTTGGGATTTGCTCCGCGAAATATGCGAGGCAAACGCACTTCCTCCGGACGAAATCGAACGACTCGAGGCAGCGGCAAACAGCGACCCGACCCCGCAATCAAACCACTGCTCCGGCGACGACTCGAAGCACGACCCGGACGATCCGCGTTGCTGCCACGACATTCCGGACTAATCGCAGACTGCGAGCGGCGTATAGCGCGAGTTAGGATATTCGTTCAATAGGCGCGAAAAGGCGCGTTGAGCCAGATTTCGCTTGCCCTGCAGGCAATAAACCTGTCCGAGGCGGACGAGAGTCTGCTGCATAGTTTCGTCATCGGCGATGCGAGAGTTGAGAATTTCGATAAAATTCGAAACCGCGTCGTCGAGGCGATTTTTCGTAATCAGATATTCGGAAATGTAATATTTCGCCGAATAAAATTTCGAGTCCTTCAGCGTATAAGTCTCTGTAAAATCATTGAACGCAAAGTACGCGTCCTCGTATTTTCCGGCATTGAATTGAGCGAGCGCGGAATTATACATCTGCGCCGCCGGCGAAACACTTTGAGGAATATCCGGTGCGGCGGCGGAAGAGTCCGCTGCCGCTGGCGTCAGAGTAATTACGGTTGTATCGCGCACGGCGAGTTTGGCTTCCGCAGCCGAAGCGGGAGCAGAATTTCTTGCGTTTCGCGAATGCGAGCGACCAAAAGACGTTTTCCCGCTGTTTGCTTTCGCGCCGTTTCGCGGCGAGGAACAGGCGAGCATTCCGCATAATGCCAATACAATGCTTATTATGATTATCTTATTATATCTCATGGAGTTACCTCTTATATATTTCAGGAAATTTTTCGGCATTTTCAATATTTCGCCGTTCGCGTGCCACCGCGATCAGTGCAAGACGATTTTGCGAATATCGCCCGATGATTATTTCTTCATAAAACTCGTCCGGGTATGCTCTTCGCAGGGTTCGCGTGCTGGAGGTATCGTTCGAGAAAGTTTTAAACGAGCCGACCACCTCGCCGACAATTTCGAAATCATCGTCCGGTCGAACAAAGTAGGCTTTATATTTTGGATTTTCCGAATATAAAATTACATTTTTTCCGATTATTCGCAAGCGTTTAACGAAGATATTTCCGGCAAATTTCGCGAGGACGAGCGAGCCGTCGGGCGGAGTTTCGCGCGGAATGCGATAAATCAGCCGATCGCCGGAATTGATTCCGATTTCGATCATCGATTCGCCGCTGACGTCCGCAAGGTAGAGTTTTTCGTCGTCCGTGCCGACAATTTCCCCGACAGTTATGTTTCCGACTTCGTTTTCCGGATCGGGCTCACGGAGATTTCGCATAGCGCGGCGCATTAGTCCGCCGACGATCATTTTGCATGCCTGGCGATAGCGGAAGACGGTCGCGTCGTTAATTTTATATGTTGCAAGTCGCTCGGCAAGTTTTTTCCACCACGATTCGGCGGTCAAGCGGGCAGTTCTTTCGGCTTCGGCATCGAAGAGTTCGGGGCGCACTTTCAGCACACCGGCAAGATATTCCTTCGGCGGAATATGGTATGGCGATTCGAGATCGGGCGAGAGCAGAGCGCGAGTATGCCCTTCGATAAAATTTTCGCCCCCTAAATACAGCGTAACCGGCGATTTTTCGTCCATCATACCTCCGACTTTAGGGCGGCGGCGATATCGCCGGCGGCCGCCTTGACGGCAGATGCAAGCATCGAGTTCAAGTCATGCGGTACGTTCGCAGTCGGGAAAACATTTTGTGCCGGCGTTTCAATCGGCGAGCCATTGCCGGTAATCAGCCAGTTCAGGTTAAAGCCGAGTCCGGCAAGTGAATAGAGCACGCGATTCGGAATTCCTGCGGTGCCGCGCTCGTAATTCGAGAGGTTATAGCGGCTCTCGCCGAGGACGTCCGCAAACTCCGCACCGCTCGCGGAGCCTTCCGTGCGGTAATATTTCACGCGAATATCGCGCAAACGTCTGCCTATTTCGTGTTGGTCATATCCGGACATTATTTTGCCTAAATTATTGATTTATAACAGACTATCAAACGTCGTGCCAGTTAATCTCCGACTCGTTTATACTCTATACGCTTATGCGCTCCGGCAAGCAAATTTCGTACACAGACCTGCTTAATCAGGGTAATATCTTTAAAAGTCAGGTTGCATTCATCGAATTGCCCGTCGAGAATTCGATCTTTAATCATCGCGTCCAGCATCATTTCGAGTTTCGCTTTATCGCCGGCAGCTACTCGGGACATCGCCTCGGCAGAGTCGCAAATCATCAAAACGGCGCATTCTTTCGTCTGCGGTTTCGGACCGGCATAGCGGAAATCACCTTCGCGGACGAGCGTTTTATCGTCCGCCTCCTCGAGCGCCTTCGCATAGAAATGTTTGATTAAACTCGTGCCGTGATGCTGCGTGACAAAGTCCGCGATTCGATCCGGCAGTTTGTATTCTTTCGCGATTTTCACGCCCTCCGCTACGTGTGCGCGGATAATTGCAGCACTTTTTTTCGCGGGAATAAGGTCATGTTTGTTATCCATATCTTGTTGATTTTCAACGAAATACTCCGGTTTTGCGATTTTTCCGATATCATGAAAATACGTTCCGACCTTTGCGAGCAAGTCGTTTGCGCCAATTGCGGACGCACATTTTTCAGCAAGAATCGAGACGCTTAGCGTATGCTGATATGTTCCGGGAGCAATTTCATTTAGTTTAACGAGCAGCGGATGATGTTGATTATCGAATTCCTGCAAGCGCATATTTGTAGTGATATTCGTAAAGCGTTCGATTAAAAACAGCAGCGCAAAAGTAATCAGCGGAGACACCGCCGAGTTAATTACAATCGCCACCAACTTCAGCAAAAACTGCTGCGCCTCGCCGGAGCGTTCGATTCCAAAGAACATAATCGGCACCAAAAAGCCGATAAAAATCACGATTGTTGAGCGGAAAATCTGCGTTCTGCCCTGAAAATCCTTAACCGAATATGCGGCAAGCGTACCGGCGAGCAGCATTGCTGTACCGGCGTCGAAGTCGTTTCCGCGGATGCCCGCAAACATAAATGTCATCGTAACAGTCATATAAAACGCTGTGCGCGAGTCGAAAATTATCGCTGAAAGCGCGGACATTGCCGGAATCATAACCAAATATTCGACCGGCAGGCTGATCTGCAACTGCAGCGATAGCCACGAGAAAAAAGAACTGCCGAGCAAAATCAAGCTTGCCAGCCCGAATTGCACGTTGTCCCGATAAATCCGCTTCCGCATGAAAAACAGATACGAAATCAGTAGTGAATAAATTAAAAACGCATGTCCGAACGAGCCGAGCACGGTCAGCCAAGTGTACTGCGAGTCGCCGGCATTCATCTGAGCGTACTCGTAAGATTTGAGTTTTTCGACGGTTTCGGAGGTCAGGCGCTGCCCTTTGCCGATAATCAGGTCGCCCTGGCGGACAATTCCGATAGTCTTTGGGACGGACATTCCGGCGACTTCACGCGAGCGTTCAGAGAGTTCGGCGGAGTAGATGATATTCGGCATCATGAGTTGTTTTGCGATGTTCAGGGCGATTTCGGCGTCGAGGTTGTTCAGTCCTTCGCGGAAATAATTGCTTGCGCGTTCGATAAATTTATTTGTGTCGACTAAATCGGCTTTAGTGATAATTTTCTCGAAATGTGTATCGCCGGTACGTACGGAGATTTCAGGATTTTTGATATTTTCGAGCGAAACATTTACGAAGCCCTTTTTTTCTACCTTTTCGAGAATTTTCGTTACCATGCCGGAAATTTTGTTCAGACGATTTGCGGCGATTAGTTCGAAGCTTTCGCTTGTGGAGCGCTTTCCGGCGGCTTTATTCGCACTATTGACCGCTTCCTGCGATAGAACTTTTTTCAGTGAATCCATGGCTGCGGCGAGACGTCCGCGCGGAATTTCTCGTGCGATAAACACCTGCAGAGCGCGGGTTTTCGCGGCGTTCACCTGATATTCATAATCGTCTTTGTCTTTATATACGGAAAAAGCAAATTTCGCATAAACACTGCGGTCAGTCCAGTTATAGCCCGGCACGAGGTTATAGAGGCGCGTTTTATATACTTCCTTATCCCAATGGAAAGTGAAAAAGACGCCGCAAATAAATGTTGTAATCAGTATGATCAGGATTTTATAGCGAAGTTTCTCGCGCGAGGATTTATTTTCCGAAGCGTTTTCATTCGCCTGCTCAGACATTTTATATGATTTAAAAAGATTGTCTTCCATATATTTCTTCTGAAATCTTAAAAAAAGGAGAGACGCAACGTCCTACGGAATATTGCAAATATATGATTTCCTTTGCACTTCGGCTACGCTTGCAAGATCGCGGAGCGTAGCCAAAATAATTTAATCATTTTTAAAGCGGCTTCGCGAAGAGTTCTTCCTCCGCTTTGATAACGGCTTCGACATGTGCGGCTTTCGCCTCTTTTTTCGTGCGGCGATACGCATTCGCGAGTAGGTCGGCAATATGCGTGCGGATTACTGCACGATCTTCATGATCCGGCACCTGCATCCAGGCACGCTGGTTAAAGTAAGTTTCGAGTTTTCGCACTACTTTTGCAGGCGATTTTGCGGAATCCGCGGAGGCAGATTTGATTACTGTCCATAGTCTGTGAGCAACGTTCACGGTTTTCGAGGCTTCCTCGCCGGAGTGTACATTATGATTTTCGATCCGTTTTTTGAGTTCGTCGAATACTTCCTGCTGCGTGAAATCATGGACT
Organism: Candidatus Kapaibacterium sp.; assembly: GCA_028691175.1. Taxonomy (GTDB): domain Bacteria; phylum Bacteroidota; class Ignavibacteria; order Kapaibacteriales; family UBA2268; genus CALLXS01. The sequence goes on from JAQUZU010000023.1 coordinate 18,874, forward strand.
TTGAATTTCATTCCGAGTGCGGGGCGCACGCGGACGCAGACGTCTTCCGGACGGTCGCCGAAACCGCGGTCTTTGAGTTGCTCGACTATATTCGAGACTGTTTTGGCGGTGAGGTTTGTCTCCACGAACGCCAGCCCGCCGCGAATAATTACGTCGCCGAACGTGCCGGCAACCTTTCCGAAGTGGCGGAGCATCATTTGGCGAATGAACTGCGCCTGGTTATAGCAGCGCTGGAAATCGTCGCCGCCAAGCCCTTTGCGCGAGCGCAATACCTGCAAACCGCTTCGCGAATCTTTCACGCCGAACAGTTCGAGCAAGCCCATCACCTGCGAAAAACCGACTTCTACATAATACGGAATGTTGTCCAAGCGGGCAATTCTTGCGGCTTCGCGGAGGTAGGCTTTTCGCCCGCGATTAGCGCGGACTATGGTTAGTTTATTTTGTCCGGACGAATCGGACATTCCGGCGTCGGCGTATGTATCGCGCGGAATTGCAGTGATTTCGACTACGCCGCTGTCCGGCATAATCGATAAAATATGATTTGCGTCGGCGTGGTTCGAGACCGTGCCGAGGCGCGCATCCAGCCCGATGACTGCAATGTTGATTCGCCGCCCTTCGTAGACGTGGCGAACGTTTTTTCCGGCTTCTTCATCGATACCGGCTTTATAGTTTTCGTTTATCGGAACGCTCGTGCGGATTACGATTTCTTCTGTGTCCGCTTCTGTAACGGCTTCGACAAATCCGGAGTCAAGGGCCGAGGAGTCTCCATTCGCGGCTAATGGCTTCGCGAATCCCGAGCCGGCGCTATCGCCGCTTTGCGTAACAATTGAATGCCCCACCCACGCAATAAACAGCAATATAATGATAATTGGAAGTATGAATTTCTTTTTTGATTTTTTTTCTTCTTTGTCGCCTTTGGCGGCAGTTTCCTGCTTTGACATTGGTTTATGCAAATCCCAAATTTATGCAATTATTTAACCTGCAAAATTACCATTATTTTCACAAATAACAAGCATCTCTATGTTTATTTATTCAAATTTATTTATATTTTTTCGCTTATATTTTTTCAAGTTATTTTCTCTATTTTATTTACCACGCATTCGCAGAGAAACGCACATTTTCCGTATTCCGGTTATATAATCTTTTATTTCGGATTTTAGATTTTGTATCAGGCGTAAACAAAAGTAGAGACGCAAGGTCTTGCGTCTCTACAATAATATTCAAATCATTTCCATCAAAGCAGCCCACTCGCGAAAAGCGGGCGAAGCCGCGTTATTTCACCCAGGAAATATTCAGGTTACGAACGGCGAGAGCGTCGTTAAGGCGTTTCGTCGGTGCGTTATGCGGTGCGTTGCGGACTAAATCCGGATTTTCGCGTGCTTCTTGGGCGATTTTGTTCATAATTGTTGCGAAATTGTCGAGACTTTCCTTTGTCTCTGTTTCGGTCGGCTCTACTAGCATTGCTTCATGCACGATGAGCGGGAAATAAATTGTCGGTGCGTGATAACCGTAGTCGAGGAGACGTTTCGCGAAGTCGCCGGTAGAAACGCCGCTTTCATGCTTGCGTTTTTCGCCGGAGAGGACGAACTCGTGGAGGCACGGCTCATCGAACGGTACTTCGAAATTTTCTTTGATCTGCGAGAAGACGTAGTTTGCGTTGAGAATTGCGTTTTCGCTGGCTTCGCGTAAACCTTTGCCGCCGAGCATACGGATATAAACGAATGCGCGAACGAGAACGCCGAAGTTTCCGAAGAACGAATGCACGCGACCGATTGAAGTCGGAATGTCTGTCTTCAGTTCATAGTTGTCGCCGTTTTTGATTACTTGCGGAACCGGCAGGAACGGAACGAGTTTCTCTGATACGCAAATCGGACCTGCGCCCGGACCGCCTCCGCCGTGCGGAGTGGAGAATGTTTTGTGCAAATTGATGTGGATGCAATCGAAGCCCATGTCGCCCGGACGAGCCAAGCCCATGAGTGCATTGAGGTTAGCGCCATCCATATACATCAAGCCGCCGCAGCCGTGAATAAGTTTGCCGATTTCTACGATTTGATCTTCGAAGAGGCCGATCGTATTCGGGTTTGTCAGCATAAAGCCGGCAACTTCGTCGTTACATTTGCTTTCGAGATCTTTCAGATCTACTCTGCCGTCTTCGCGAGATTTTACGCCGAGAACTGTGAAGCCGGCGATAGTAGCGGATGCCGGGTTAGTGCCGTGAGCAGAATCCGGCAGCAAAATATATTTGCGTTTGAAATCTTTGTTGTGCCAGTGGTATGCGCGCATAGTCGATACGCCGGCAAATTCGCCGTGCGCACCTGCAGCCGGCTGGAGCGAAACGCCTTGCAGGCCGAGGATTTCTTTTAGCGACTCGCCGAGTTCGTACATCAGGCGAAGCGCACCCTGTGCGTGTTCCGGAGCGATATTCGGGTGAAGATGCTGAAAACCGGGGTGGCCTGCGGCAACTTCATTTACCTTTGGATTATACTTCATCGTGCAGCTGCCGAGCGGATAAAGCCCGTCTTCAAGGCTGTAGTTCAGGTGCGACAATTTGTAATAGTGGCGAGCGATTTCGTTTTCGCTCATTTCCGGCAACTGCGGTTCGGTGTGGCGAAGATTTTCGCCGCCGAGGCATTTTGCCATATCAACAGCCGGTACGTCGAGCGCAGGAAGGCTGTAGCCTTTTCTGCCGGCGCGGCTTTTTTCGATCAATAATTTTTCCATGTATCAATCCGTTTTTATAGTTTAAATATTCTTTTGTCAATTTATCGGAAAACTAAATTACGCATTTTATTTGAAATATCAAAATTTTTTCAGGCGTTCGCCCGTTTTTCGGCTGCGTCATTGC
>JAQUZU010000148.1 GCA_028691175.1 Candidatus Kapaibacterium sp.
GGATCTGAATTTTGGAATGCTTTATTCCTGCCACAAATCACCACAGCAATAGAAGGAAACTCCCGACTGGGAGGAATTGGATATTATATCAATATTTTGCTGATTTCACAGCCTTTGACAATTCTGTTGCCATTCTCGATTTTTCGGCGTAGCCACACATTTAATTCCAAAGTTTTCCTTATTTGGTTTGCCTTAATGTTTGCAGTCCTAGGAATTTCGGTAACGAAAAATCCGCATTATATAACATATTTACTTCCTTCTTCTATATTGCTAATCGTATGCTACTTCGATAAAATCAATATAAAACGCGATTTGATTTTCATTCTTTTCGCAATATTTTGGTCGTTTTCTGAAGAATTTCGTCACGGACTCCGCGGATTAATTCATCTGCAATTTACTAATTCGTGGTTAATATTTACAATGATTGCAATTATATGCTACATTTTTCGAAATGTTATCTTATCTCATAAACGCGAAGTTTGCATCATAATTTTTGCGGTTCTCGGCGGACGCATATTGTTTACGAACCTGATAATTCCCACCGGTAATACTTTCGGAGCAAAAGCACTCGTTGAAAAAATGGTTTCGCTTGACGCCGATAGTACAATTTATGTCTATCATCGCTACAACGATGGTGATTCTCTCCGCCCGCAGTTAAAATATTATCTCACCCATTCGCGGAATAAATTCTCAATTTCCAACCTTGCAATTCATAAGAATATTTATCAACTGAAAACACTTAAGTCGTTGGAAAACAATCCTGATAAATATGTTATTTATCTAATTCCGGATCGAAACATACCGACAATTGACGCCACTATTGAAGAGATCGCACGTCGTCGCACAGTATTATTTAGAACATATAGTTATATACTTTTTTCGAAAATAATAATGCCACAGCAGCATTATTTTATTTTATAGATTCTGCATGCAAATTACGTTTCTATATTGATAATTAGCAAATTATTACGTAAATTTGTGTTTTATATAACGATATTTGGAGGTAAGTATAGATGAGAAAATGGAGAACAGAAGATTCTGCCGAAATGTATAACATTCATGGCTGGGGATGCGATTATTTTTCGATCAACGAAAAAGGCAACGTAACAATTCAGCCAATCAAAGGTGGTGCAAAAATCGACATAAAAGAATTAGTCGATGAACTGCAAGTGCGTGATGTATCGCTACCGGTACTTTTGCGATTTCCGGATATCTTAGATGACAGAATAGAAAGTATCTCCAAGTGTTTCGAGCAGGCTTCTACCGAATACGATTTTCACGGAAAATACTATAATATCTATCCTATAAAAGTCAATCAAATGCAACCGGTTGTAGAGGAAATCGTCACTTACGGCAAGAAATTTAATATCGGCTTAGAGGCAGGTTCAAAGCCGGAATTACAAGCTGTTCTTGCTTCAACAACCAATCCGGAAGCGTTGATTATCTGTAATGGCTATAAAGACGAAGACTTTATAGAATTGGCACTTTTAGCTCAAAAAATGGGTAAGAATATCTTTATTGTTGTTGAAAAACTAAACGAATTACGCTTAATTATTCAAATTTCTAAGCGAATAAAGGTAAATCCGAATATCGGAATCAGGATCAAACTCGCAAGTTCCGGCTCCGGAAAGTGGGAAGAATCCGGTGGCGATCAAAGTAAATTTGGGCTAAATGCAGCCGAATTGCTTAAAGCTATTGCTATTGCAGAGGGAAGCAATATGCTCGGTTGTATAAAACTTATTCATTTCCACCTGGGAAGCCAAATCACCAAAATCCGCAAAATAAAAAACGGATTGCGCGAATGCTCGCAATTCTATGTACAAATGCGGAAAATCGGATGCGATATCCAATATGTGGACATAGGCGGCGGTCTTGGCGTGGATTACGACGGTTCGCGTTCGACTAGTCCCCACAGCATAAATTATGCGATGCAGGAATATGCGAATGATGCAATTTCAATGTTTCAAGATGCTTGCGAAAAAAATTTGTTGCCTCATCCAAATATCATCACCGAAAGCGGGCGCTCGCTGACGGCACATCACTCCGTATTGGTTTTTAACGTACTTGAAACGGCAACTTTGCCGGCTTGGGATTACGACTACGAAGTAAACGAAAACGATCACGAAATAGTTCGCGACTTATATCAAATTCACGAGATACTCACACCTTCAAACATGCTTGAATCGTGGCATGATGCACTGCAAATGCGCGAAGACGCACTTGATTTGTTTAGTCTCGGCTTGCTTGATTTAAAAACACGTGCTTTGACCGAGAGTCTGTTCTGGAGCATTGCAAACGAAATCAACCGAATTGCACTCGAAATCAAGCATATACCGGAGGAACTACGCGTTCTCTCGAAAATGCTCGCAGACAAGTATTTCTGCAATTTTTCGGTATTTCAATCACTTCCGGATTCGTGGGCAATTGATCAAATCTTCCCTATCATGCCGATTCATCGCTTAAACGAAAAGCCGACACAGTCAGCAACTATTCAAGACATTACATGCGATTCCGATGGCAAAATAGATCGATTTGTAGGAGCACGCGATTATGCAAATTACTTGCAATTGCACAATTTAAAAAATGATGAGCCATACTATCTCGGTGCATTCCTTGTAGGTGCGTATCAGGAAATATTGGGCGACCTGCATAATTTATTCGGCGATACAAATGCTGTTCACGTTGTTGTTAAAGACGACACGTATGAAATTAAAAAAATTATTCCGGGCGAAACAGTTGATGAAGTGCTCGCTTATGTACAATATGATTCGAAAAATTTGGTTCGTAGGCTCGAAACCTGGGTTACAAGTTCAGTAAAGCAGGGAGTAATTTCTGCAAAGGAAGGCAAAGAATTCCTCGCAATTTATCGCTCTGACTTGTACGGATACACATATTTAGAGTAAAAAAATTGAAAGTAAAAAAAAGGCGAATCAACGTTCGCCTTTTTTTTATTGTACATTGTACATTTCGTCAATCAAGAACGAATAATTTCGCTCAACGATATGCCTCTTGATACTCAACTTCGGAGTTAATTCCCCATTTTCAATTGAGAACGGTGCAGAAAGCAACCTAAACTTGCGAACTCGCTCATATTTAGCAAATTGTTGTTGCAGACGATCAATATCATTTTTGATTACTTGAATAATCTTCGGATCGTTTAATAGTTCATCAGGATTTAAATATTTTACTCCGAGCGTATCTGCAAGTTGGATAATTTGCTTGATATCCGGCGTAATAAGAGCAGTTACAAACTCGCGGTTATCCCCTACGAGAATAACTTGCTCAATAAACAAGCTCTGGCTAAGTACATTTTCAATCGGCTGAGGAGCAATATTCTTTCCGCCTGTATTCACGAAAATATTTTTTTTACGATCAGTAATTTTAATATTTCCTTTCGAAGTAATTACAGCGATATCACCGGTATAGAGCCAGCCTTCGTTATCAATTGCAGCAGCAGTTGCTGCGGGATCCCCCCAATATCCTTTCATCACATTAGGTCCGCGAACAAGCAGTTCGCCTTCCTCTGAAAGTTTTGTTTCCACATTAAAAAGTGGCTTTCCAATTGTCGCAAGTTCAAAACTTTCCGGACGAGTAACCGACACAATCGGAGAAGCTTCCGTAAGTCCATATCCTTCAATAACATTGTAACCTGCTGCGACGAAGAACTCTGCTGTTTCAGCACCAAGAGGTGCTCCACCCGATACTATAGTATAAAGTCTGCCGCCTGTTTTTTCGCGAATTGCAGAATATACGAGCCGATCTGCCAACGAATGCTTTGCACGCAAAGTCATTCCAACTTTTCCATTTGACTTTGCAGCAACATAATCTTTGCCGACTTTCATCGCCCAAGCGAAAATTTTCTTCTTCGACTCTTTTTCTTTTTTCATCGCCTGCTTTGCACGTTTCATAATCATTTCGAGAAGTTTCGGAACAGTTGTCAAATATGTCGGCTTTACCTCGATCATGTTTTGCCCAACTGTTTCTAATCCCTCGGCAATCGCCAATGAAGCTCCAACCGAAAAGGCAGTAATCATCCCGGCAGTCATTTCGTATGCATGGCACCACGGCAAATATGAAAGCAAAACATCATTTTCTTTTATGTTTGTAGCTTCGATGGCACCAATTACATTTGAAATTTGATTTGCATGAGTTAGTATTACACCTTTTGGATTTCCGGTGGTTCCACTTGTATAAATCAAAGTTGAGATATCATCTGCAATGATCTTTGTATATCGAGTATTCAATTGGTTGCTGACTTTCTCGCGTTCGGCAAGTTCTTTTCCGCGATTCATCACATTTGAAAGCGCTCTGACAGCAAAATCATCACACTCGAAATCATCGTTCATAACCAGCACAAAGCGCAAAGATGGTACATTATCCTTGCAATTCAGCACTTTATGCAATTGAAAGTTATTTGATACAATGACTGTCGAAGTTTCGCTATCGTTGAAAATATACTCTTCTTGCTGCGA
>JAQUZU010000024.1:0-11355 GCA_028691175.1 Candidatus Kapaibacterium sp.
AAGATTGCATTGTAGAAATTTTTTGAGGTACGATTATAATTGCGAAATACTGTTGCATGATTTGGTTTCTGCGGTAAAATATAAAAAAACAATTTGGCGGTCTCGAAAAAATTCCGTAGTTTTGTAGTACGCAGAAAGTATTAGGTGACGTAGCCAAGAGGTTAGGCAACGGTCTGCAAAACCGTCTAGGCCGGTTCGATTCCGGCCGTCACCTCATATTTAGCCCGAAAATTTTTCCGGGCAAGCAAATCACAGCATAGGTGACGTAGCCAAGAGGTTAGGCAACGGTCTGCAAAACCGTCTAGACCGGTTCGATTCCGGTCGTCACCTCGCAAATTTTCCAAATTAACTTAAAGATTATAAAATGGCAGGATCAACCTCAGATTTAAGACCCGGAGCAGTAATAATTTATAATGGCGAAATGAATGTAGTTCTCGAATCAGAACACAGAACCCCGGGCAACCTAAGAGCATTCTATCAAGTAAAAATGAGAAACATGAAATCCGGAAAACTAAACGAAAACCGTTTTCGCTCCGGAGAAGCAATCGAATTTGTACGCGTAGAACGTCGCAATTACCAATACCTATATAAAGATGGCGAAACACTCTATTTCATGGAGCCGGAGACTTACGAACAAATTCCCGCAAATGCAGAAATGCTCGGAAACTCAATCAATTTCTTGAAAGAAAACCAGGAAGTCCAGCTTTCCTTCGTAGATGGCAACGTGATTGAAGTTGAATTGCCGTCGCACGTAATCCTTCAGATTACATTTACGGAACCGGGCTTAAAAGGCGATACTGCAACTAACGTACTCAAACCCGCAACAGTCGAGACCGGCGCTTCTGTAAGTGTTCCGCTCTTCATTAACGAAGGCGACATGATCAGAATCGATACCAGAACCGGTGCGTACGTTGAACGCGTAAAATAATAAGACAAACACTTATGGGCGACGTAATAAAATACGTTGCCCTTTTTTTTGCAGTCTGATGATATTCACGTAATTTCATAAAAGCGAATATATATCAATCAAAATGTGAGAAATAAATTGCAAAAATATCATAAAACTACAAATATTTAAAATGTTTGATAAAATAATTCGTGGAAAAGATATTTTCTTTGTGATTGTCGATATTTTGAGGTAAATTATTGAACCGAAGTTTGTTAACTTAAACGGGAAAGCAGACTTGCAATATATAGTCAAACATTAGATATTATAAACATAGGTAGGTAACTAAGAGTTATGCGAAAATTTTTTACACTTTTATTGCTTTTAACGGGCATCGCTACCATGAACGTGGTAAGCCCGAGCGAGCTGTCGGCGAAAGATCCGGTCAGCGTTAATTCGCTTATGCAGTGCGAGCATGCGGGCATTTGCCTTATGGCTGCGACCATCGACGCGACGGCTACGATCCAAGATGAAAAAGATAAGAACGTGCTGGGCAACGCACAGCGCATCAAGATTGTCAACCTTGGTCCGATCGTGAATTATTCCGGCGTAGATTATGCGCCAACAGTTTCTGCAGACGGTAAGACGCTGTATTTTGTGTCTGATCGTCAGGGCAGCAAATTAACCAAAGACGGTGCGCAGTCGCACGACTTCTGGGCTGCAAAAAAAGAATACCGCATGGATTCGGTTTTCTTCCAGCCGTATAACATTGATACAGAAACCACTTACGGCGACCGCAGCGTAAATACTTCATATCACGAAGGTGCTGCATCTATCGCCGCAGATAACCAGACATTGTATTTTACCGCATGTAACCGTGCCGACGGTTTTGGTTCTTGCGATATTTATAAGTCAACAATCGAAGGCGACAAATGGTCTCTGCCAATCAACCTCGGCGCGAACGTTAACTCGAAATACTGGGATTCTCAGCCGTCTATTTCGCCTGATCAAAAAAGATTATACTTTGCTTCCACTCGTCCGGGTCCGAACTCAAAAGGTAAAGGCAGCTTCGACGAAATGGATATTTGGTATTGCGATTATGACGATGACGAAGAAGAGTGGAAACCGGCTGTAAATCTTGAAGCGTTAAACACAGGCGAGCAAGACTGGACACCGTTCATCTCTGCAGATAACCAGACTTTATTCTTCTCGTCGAACGGTCACAAACCGAGAGTCGGCGGGCTTGACTTCTATTTCTCCAGATCGGAAGACGGCATTAATTGGGCTGCACCGCAGAACCTCGGCGAGCCGATTAACACAAAAGAAGACGATTCATTCATTACTCTGCCGGCGTCCGGCGATATCATTTACTTCGCTTCGAAGAGAACCGATATTCCGCGCTATCAGGGCGATTACGATATTTTCATGGCATTCGTGCCGTCATTCTTCAAAACAGTGAACTTGAAGGTTAAAGTTGTCGATGAGTGTACGCAAGCGAACATTCCGGCAAACATTACAATCACTAACCCGATTACCGGCAAGAAAACTCTTGATTCCGTAACTGTATCGCGCCACGAGATGGAAATGATCGTCGGAAACACCGACTACGGAAATCCGAAAGATTCTATCCCGTTCATCAATTATGAAATCGTTGCTTCTAACCCGGCTTATGGTACTTCAACTAAAATCCAGCGTATCGACAAGCCGACCATTACATACAAAAAAGAGCAGGAAGGCGAAGTTGCAGACGAAGTTGTCGTAACTATTTCTCTCGGTCAGCGTCCGGTACTCGGCACTAACATTGCAGAAGCAGACTATGTAAGAAGATGGAAATCTGAAAAACCCGAACTTGCTCAATTCAACGGTCTCGTAATGGAAGAAATCCTGACTTGGGATCTTTATCCGCTCTTGAACTATGTATTCTTCGACGAAGGTTCTGCAGAACTCCCGAGCAGATATAAAATATTCAAAAATGCTTCGCAGACTGCAGGCTTCTCTGATACTACTATCCCGGGCGGTACGCTTGACAAATATTATCACATGCTGAACATTTACGGTTTCCGTCTGAATAAAAATCCGGAATCGAAAATTGAAATCGTAGGCTGCAACGACGGTACTCGTCCGGCAGAAAAAACTACGAAAGACCTTTCGAAAAACCGTGCAACATTAGTATACAACTATTTCAAAGATATCTGGAACATCTCTCCGGACAGAATGAAACTTACTTTCCGCGATAAGCCGGCACTTGTATCAAACTTGCAGGATTCATTAGGTATTACCGAAAACCGTCGTGTAGAAATCCTATGCAAAGACTGGGAAATCATGAAACCGGTATTCGAAGTTGATACTCGTACTGTTCCGCAGCCGGATACTATGCAATGGACTATGCGCAACGGTATTGACGATCAAATCGTAAGCAAGAGAAGAATCGAAATCAAAAAAGATGGCGAAATGTGGAAGCAAATCGACGATATCGGAACTGTTGACGCGGTTAAAATGTGGGACTGGATGAACGACGACCTCGAATATCCGGTAAACGAAGCTCCATATAAAGCACAACTTATCGTTACTTCCAATACAGGCAACGAATGTGCTTCAGACATTATTACCATTCCGGTTAAGCAAATCAAAGCATCTGACCGCGTAGTCGGTACTACTAAGGACTCGACTTTCGAAAGATATAACCTGATTCTGTTCCCGTTCAACAGTGCTGATGCAGGTCCGATCAACCAGAGAATCATGAACGACTATGTATATGGTCGCGTAAAAGCTTCTTCATCGGTTATTGTAATCGGTCATACAGACGTTGTAGGACTTTATGAGCACAACCAGAAACTTTCAGAGCGCCGCTCTGCAGCAGTTAAAACCGGTATTGACAACAAAACCGGCAAGCAATATGGCGAGCTCAAATCTCACGGTGTAGGCGAAGATGACGCACTTTACACCAACGATCTGCCGGAAGGACGTTTCTATAACAGAACCGTTCAGGTAATTATCCGCACTCCGGTCAGCGAATACGAAAATAAATAAAATTTTCATGATACACTTTTAAGGCGTCTCTGCTTCGGCAGAGACGCCTTTTTTTTGAGCATAAGCAGGCAAAAATATACGATTGCAATAATCGGCGGAGAATTTCGTCTTTGTCTTTTTTTTAGGTAATATAAATGGCGTGGATTTATTTAATAGTTGGCGGCTTCTGCGAGACGATTTTTGCTACATGCCTCGGCATGGCAAAGGAAGCCTCCGGCACTACTTCGCTGCTCTGGTACGGCGGATTTCTAGTATCGCTGTGTCTAAGCATGTATATGCTGTATAAAGCAACTTTGGTTTTACCGATCGGCACCTCGTATGCCGTTTGGACGGGAATTGGCGCGGTAGGTTCCGTGATTGCCGGAATTTTTCTCTTTAAGGAACCGGCGACCTTCTGGCGACTGTTCTTTCTGACTACGCTTGTTATCTCGATTATCGGACTTAAATATGTGTCTGCTCAATAAATTAAGAGAAATAAAGTGAAATACTTCCTGAATATTGTTTTAATGATTTTGGTGCTCGGCATCGCCGGCTGCATCGAAGAAAATGAAAATTTAGTTAATCCGCCCTCGCAAAAAGGGACTGTGAAGATTCGCTTTTTGAATCTGGCGTCCGACTTCGAGACACGCGCGGCGAACATCGACGGCGAGGATTATCTGAATTCTGCCTACGGGCAACTCTCGGAGAGTCTGAACCCGCCGAGCGATTCGATTGTCGTGGTTGTCAAAAAGGGCAGTGAGCAGGAATTCAAATATCCGCAAAAAATAAAATTTGTGCGTTCGACTTATACCACAATGCTGGCGCTGCCGACTCCGTTCGGAGCGGAAAACGCCCGTGCAGTCGATACTTTGATTTATTGGGCGTCGTCGAGCGGACTTCCGACCGGCACGCCGTATTCATATATAAAATTTGTAAATGCTTATCCGGACACGACATGCACGTTTTCGGCAATTGACGGTTGCCCGAACGGCACGCCGTATTATTCTGCACAACGTTATCGCTCGGTTTCCTCGCAGACGCAGGTGCGCGCCGGCAGCAATCCGATTTCTATCATAAAAAATTCTTCCGCCGGCAACGAAAAAATCGGGCTGTTCGACTTCGTTTTGCAGAACGACATGCAATATACCATAATTGTCTCGGCGGGGGCGGACGGCGCTCCGGTGGTCGACTTGATCGACGAATTCACCGACGAATCGACTGCGATGGCACGCTCGCCGCAAATCTATGAAAATAATGCGTTTATCCGCACTTTGAATTTTAGTTCGCAAGAGGTCAACATCAAGAAATCCGATGAAATTATTACGTCCGCGATTGCCGCGAACAAAGTCGGAGCTTTCGATATTGTTTCCGCTTGCGGCAGCCAGTATGCCGACTCGCTTTCGCCGGAATACAGTGGCTTTAAGCCGACTACGAACACGGTTTCGCTGAATGTGAATGAAAAATATTCTTACATTATTGCGGATTCGGCTACGAAACGTGCGGGCTTGGGGCTGATTATTCCGGAGGCCGTGGTCGATTATATGCACGATGATCGAGCGCTGATTCGCGTGGTAAATCTCGATAATGAAGTTGGCGAAATCTATTTGACGACCGGTGGGCGGACGGACACTTCCGCGAAAGGCTTCACCGGCGGCGAGACAATCGGCAACAAAATCGAATTCGGCGAGGTTGGCGGAATTTATCCGCTCTATATCGGATCGGGCAAAAAACGCGTTCCGCTGACGCTGTTTACGGCTTCCCTGCCGACAAGACTTATCGCGACTGCGTTTGCGGAGTTCGAAGCCGGGAGGAGCTATCTCGCTGTAATTAAAAGAAATAGCGCCGGAGTAAGCGAAATGTATGTGGTCGATGACGAGACGACATCGTCGGAGCTCACGCCACTCGGGCGAAAGCAGTTCTATCAGTTTGTGAATTTCGCGACCGGCAAAAGCTCCGGCACTCTGTCGTATTTAGACGTGCTCGAGAACATAAAAGTCGGTTATTCGCAGTCGATGGCTTCGGTCTCGGAGATGGGCGAAACGTCGCTTACATTCGAGGGTGCGAGCTGTGTTTTCACGCCGCGCGAAGACCGTGCAAGCCTGATTATTGCCGCGGGCACTACCGACATGCCGCAATTTATCACTCTGAACTCGAAAATCCCGACCGGGCCGATGGCGTATTCGGTGCGCCGTTTTGTGAATGCGGCGTCCGATGTTCCGACTTTGACCGTGCATCTCGACAGCAAGGACGGACTTGAAAATGCCACCGATGTGGAATATTTATCCGTTTCCGGCTATGCGGAGGACACCAAGCAGCGCAGTTACAGTATGTTTTTCGTAAATTCGCAGACCGGCGAACTCGTCTATCGCTTAGATGAAATTCAGGTCATAAACGGGAAAATTTATACTTTTGTACTCGGCGGCAACGCCAAAGACGGCTATTCTGTAAATATCGTTCAGGAATACTGATTCCGCAAATATAATTTTCGGAAATTATGTGAATTCGTAAAATAATATCGCTATTTTTACGAGTTTACATACTTATACATACATTGAAATATAGAAAAATTTAATAATATAGATGGTGGAAAATTATGCAAGACAACAAAATTCTTGAAACCGGAATCACTTACGACGACGTACTGCTTGTGCCGGCGTATTCGGAGGTTTTGCCGTGTGCAACCAAACTGAACACGCATCTTACCCGCGATATCTCTCTGAATATTCCGTTGGTGAGTGCCGCGATGGATACAGTAACCGAGTATGCAACCGCAATCGCGATGGCTCGCGAGGGCGGAATCGGCGTAATTCACAAAAATATGTCGATCGAGCAGCAAGCCGAGCAAGTCGACCGCGTGAAACGTTCTGAAAGCGGAATGATTCAAAAACCGATCACGCTCACCGGCGACAAATTAATCAAAGATGCAATCGCGATAATGGGGAAATTCCATATTTCGGGTATTCCGATTGTAGATGATTGCGGTAAGCTTATCGGCATAGTTACGAATCGCGATTTGCGTTTCAATCCGGATCCGAACAAGTGCGTTTCTGAGATTATGACGAACGACGAACTTTATACTGCGCCGCTCGGAACCACGCTCGAAGAAGCCGAATTTCTCTTGCAGAAATACAGAATCGAAAAATTGCCGGTGGTCGATGAAAATATGACGCTCAAAGGGCTGATTACTTTCAAGGATATTCAGAAGAAAAAGAAGCACCCGAATGCAGCAAAAGATTCACTCGGTCGCCTGATTGTAGGCGCCGCAATCGGCATCGCCCCAAACACGATGGAACGCGTTATTGCGCTCGAAGCCGCCGGAGTAGATATAGTTTTCCTCGATACAGCACACGCACACACGAAAACCGTAATCGGAATGCTGAAAGAAGTAAAATCGAAATTCCCGAACCTGCCGGTTATCGTCGGTAATATCGTAACGGGCGAAGCCGCAGCCGCATTGATTGCGGCAGGTGCAGACGGACTAAAAGTCGGAATAGGCCCCGGCTCGATTTGCACAACGAGAATTATTGCCGGAGTCGGCGTGCCGCAACTTACTGCAGTGATGAACGTCAGCGAAGTTGCGCGAAAACACAATGTTCCGGTAATTGCGGACGGCGGAATAAAGCAAACCGGCGATGTTGCGAAAGCACTTGCTGCCGGAGCCGACACGGTTATGATCGGTTCGATGTTCGCAGGCCACGAGGAAAGTCCGGGCGAAAAAATCATGTATGAAGGCAGAGCGTATAAAATGTATCGCGGAATGGGTTCCGCCGGTGCGATGATGGAAGGCTCCGCCGATCGCTATTTCCAAGATATGGAAGACGGAATCAGCAAACTCGTTCCGGAGGGAATCGAGGGGCGCGTACCGTTCAAAGGCAGTATTTATGATACGATTTATCAGATTATTGGCGGACTGCATTCGTCAATGGGCTATTGCGGCTGCGAAAATATCGAGCAGTTCAAGACCAAGACACGATTTATCAAAATCACCGTTGCCGGACTGAAAGAATCTCATCCGCACGACGTGCAGATTACGAAAGAATCATCGAACTATTTCGCAAAATAATATTTTATGATTATTTTTTACGGCAGGGGCGGATTTTTCCGCCCTTTGCTTTTTTGGAATATAGAAAAAATTCGACACTAAAAAAAAATTTGGTTCGTCGTTTAACAGATAAAAAATTAACGAAAATAATAAAGAAAACGAGAAAAATATGATAGAAATCGATATTGAAGAATTGCAGCGTCGCGATATGCCCGAAAAAGTCGAACTTCGCCTGCGCCAAGTAAAATTCAACATGGAAGACGAAATCAAAGCCGACGCGTTGGTAGTAACCAATTTGCCGAATATCAGATATTTAACGAACTTTTCCGGAAGTGCGGCTACGCTGTTTATTGCGTCAGATGCCGTCTATTTCGTAACCGATGACCGCTATGAAGAGCAGGTCAAACTCGAATTATTCCGCCTGCCGAATATGCGCGTATTTATTACTCGCGATCCATGGGCTTTGGTTAAAGACGGAACAATTTTAAAAGATATCGAGAGCATTGCATTCGAAGCAGACAAAATGTCGTACTACGAGGCAGTCCAACTCCGCAATTTGGTAAAACCAATTAAAATGAAACCGGCTTCGCGTCCCGTAGAACTCTATACTCTGGCGAAAACTCCGGAGGAAATCGGCTATATCGAGACTGCATGCCAAACTGCCGAAAAAGTATATGAAATTATTAAACCGATGATCAAAGTTGGTGCAATGGAAAATGATCTCGCCGCAGAAATCACTTATCAGGGCAGAAAACTCGGCTCGGAGGCTGATGCGTTCGACGTGATTTTTGTCAGCGGAGAGCGCGGCGCGCTTGTTCACGGCAAGCCGAGCAATAAGCGGATTGAGTCCGGCGACATTGTTTTGATGGATTTCGGCTGTGTGATTAACGGTTTTGTATCGGACATTTCCCGCACGGTTGCCGTCGAGAAAGCCACTGATGACCAGAAGCAAATGTATAAATTACTCTATGCCGCTCAGCAGAAAGCAATTGAAGGAATTCGTCCGGGGGCAAACGGCAAAAATATTGACGCTTTGGCGCGAGACATGATTGCTGCAGCCGGCTATGGCGAATATTTCCAGCACTCGCTCGGGCACGGAATCGGACTTGTAGAACACGAAGCACCGATTTTGACTCACAGAATGACCGACCAGATTATTCCGGAGCATTGCGCTCTGGCTGTTGAGCCGGGCGTTTATCTGCCGAACAAATACGGAATGCGCGTAGAAGATGATGTCCTCGTCATCAAAGGCGGAACTCGCCTACTGACTCACGCGTTGCCGGAACTTGAAATTGTAGGATAATCGAAAAGAAAAGCGGTTGCGGATTGATGCCGCAATCAATCGCGGGGCGGATTTTTATCCGCCCTTATTTTTTGAGAAAATCTTAAAACTTTCCGTGCAAAGTGCGGTAATTTCCAAAATAACGCAGCGAGGATTCGAGTTTTGCGTGGTCCGCAAAAAGTCCGAAACAGGTCGAGCCGCTGCCGGACATCGACGCAAAAAGCGCTCCGGAGGCATAAAGTTTCTCTACTATAAATCGAATTTCCGAGCAATTCGGCATCTCCGGATACATGAAATCATTGCGAAACATTAGCGGCATCAAGCGCGGAAATGCGGCAATACGCGGCAAAATATCGGCATATTTCGCCGGATCAAAGCAGAATTTTCGTTTATCAAGTTCGGAGTAAGCCTTGCCGGTATTAACCGAGAAGCCCGGCGCAACAAGCAAAACTTCCCACGGGAGAGTGAAATCAAAGTATTCGAGGAGTTCGCCGCGCGAAGTGGCGATCGCAGTTCCCTCGCGAAGAAAAAACGGAATATCCGAGCCGAGCGAGCAAGCAATTTTATACATTGCGTCGTCGGCGTTTTTAATGCCGAAAAATTCCGCAAGCCCGAGCAGAGTAGTTGCGCAATCCGAACTTCCGCCGCCTAAGCCGCCGCCGGCGGGGATCGTCTTCGAGAGAGAAATCTTCACTCCGGCAGTGATTTTGAATTCATCGAGAAATAGGCGCGCCGCCTTATAGACGAGGTTCTGCTCCGGTGCGATGCCGAGGTCGACGTTGCATTCGAGCGAGAGGCAGTCTGCCGCTTCGAACACGATTTCGTCGTAAATCGGTACACGTGTCATAATGGAATTGATGTTGTGATAGCCGTCTTCGCGTTTTTCCAGTACTTGAAGTGCTAAATTTATCTTTGCCGGTGCTTTTAATGCTAATTTATTCATAACTTTTTTGTATTTTTACGTACCTATATTTACAAAGATACGGAATTTTTTGATTTTCAGAATAAACAAACAAAAAAATACGGGTAAAATATGAAGACCGATAACACGGCAAGGAATCTCAATTACACGCATGAACGTTATCGCAAGTGTATACATTTGTGTTCGCTTTCGATTCCGATTGTATATTCAATGACGGACAAAGAATTTGCACTTTGGGTGCTTGTACCGCTGATGGTAATTTTTGTAGGGACGGATTTGCTCATGAAAGTCGTTCCGTGTTTGCGGCAGTTGGTTTTAACTGTTTTCGGCAGCATAATGCGTCCGCATGAACTGAAAAACGAAATTGTGCTGAACGGTGCGAGTTGGGTATTGATTTCGGCGGTTTTTTGTGTGGCATTTTTACCGAAAATCGCTGCCGTAACCGGCTTTACCGTGCTGATAATTTCCGATTCTTGTGCTGCACTTGTCGGGCGGATATACGGCAGGCACAAATGGTTTAAAACCAAGAGCCTCGAGGGTAGCACGGCATTTGTGGTGTCCGGGCTGATTTCGGTATATGCAATCGGGTTGCTGATAGACGCACCGTGGGCTTATTATGTGGCGATTACTCCGGCGACAATTGTCGCGGGCTTTGTCGAAGCCGTTTCCGGCGTGCTGAAGATTGACGATAATTTGAGCATTCCGATCAGTCTCGCGCTGATGCTTCTGCTGAACGACGTTATTCTAGCGCAATATTGGGGTGTCGAGATTTTGTCGCTGATGAAATAAATTTGTGTATATAGCAAAAAATCGCTATTTTTGTAAAATCAATAGTGATTCCTTTAAGATAATTAATCAAAATTCATATATAACTACATAACAACTATGCAGATCAGATTGTATAATTCTCTGAGCCGAAAGGTGCAGAATTTCAGTCCGCTCAACGAGCAGGAAGTACGCATGTACTCTTGCGGCCCGACGGTCTATAATCATGCGCATATCGGCAATTTGCGCGCATTTCTTTTTGCGGATTTGATGCAGAGAGTGATGAAAAATGTCGGCGAATACGACGTAAAATGGGTAATGAACGTTACGAACATAGACGACAAAACTATTCGCGACTCTAAAGTCGGCAGTCTCGCGTGGCGTCCGGAAATGGGCGAGCAAACGGACGATCCGCTTGCAAATTTAAATAAATTCACGAAATATTATGA
>JAQUZU010000024.1:11455-21373 GCA_028691175.1 Candidatus Kapaibacterium sp.
CGCTATGCGATGCTTGCTTCGCACTATGCGTCGGTGTATAATTTCACTTTTTCCGGCGTAGCGGCTGCGGCAAAAGCTCGCGCGAGAGTGCAGGAGTTTATTTACGAACTGTTCGATCCGGCAAAATCCGGCACTAAGCGTCCGGACGTCAAGGGACTGAACGAGGTCGTTTTTGGTGCATTATCAGATGATTTGCACACTCCGAAAGCACTCGGCGAACTCTTTACCTTTATAAACAAGACGGATGTAGCGGAAATCGATCCGAAATACAAGGAAAAACTGATCGAGTTCTTTACGAAATTGAACAATATTTTCGAAGTCTGGAAACTCGAAGAGTTGAAGGAAGAAGTGATCGAGATTCCGGATTACGTAACCCGCATGGCGGAACTTCGCCTCGAAGCAAAGCGCAATAAAAACTATGCTACCGCAGATTTGCTCCGCACGAAAATCGAGGACGAGGGCTTTGTGGTAAAGGATACCAAAGAAGGCTATGAGATTCTTCCGAAGAAATAGATGAACAGGGCTGATGATTTTTGCATAATAGGCGCGGGAAAGCTGGGGCTTTCTCTCGCAAATTATATCACCGGGGCGGGCAGCTGCGTTTCGCTGATTGCTCGCTCGGATGCTTCCTGCCGCGAGGCGTCGAAGATAGTAAATCCGGATATGATTTTCCGCACTCTCGACAAACTTTTCTATTTGCCGAAAACTTTTATCATCGCGGTGCAAGATGCCCAAATTGCCGAAATCGCGGAAACGTTGGCGGATATGTTCGAGCAAAATCTCCGCGGGCGCTGCGTGATGCACTGCTCGGGAGCCTTGGAGGCGAAAATCCTGAAGCCATGCAAGGCGTGTGGCGCGAATATCTTCGCGGCACATCCGTTTCAGACTTTTGCACGGCACGACGCGGCACAGTTCGAAAATATTTATTGGGGAGTCGAACAGGAAGAGGGACGCGAGGAAGCCGAAAAATTCGTGCGATACATGCATGGGAACTTAATTAAAATTCACGATAAAGATAAAAATCTATATCATTTGACGGCGGTTTTGGTATCGAATTACGTCAACGCGACTGTGAATCTCGGGAAGCAGGTGGCGGAACTTTTTGGTATGGACCTTCGCGAGCCGGCGATGAAAATAATCACGCAAACGGCGCAAAATGCCCTGAGCAGTCCGTCGGAAAATATTTCGCTGACGGGACCGATTGCACGCGGAGACTTGGATACGATTGCGAAGCACCTCACGGCAATAAAAGATAAGCCGGAAATCCTCGCACCGTATTGCTATTTCGGGCTTGCGACGCTGGAAATGTTGAAAAATTCACAGATTGATCAGGATAATTTCATTTCAAACGCACGCATTATGCTCTTAGATGCGATTGCGAGCACGAAATCAAACAGATAATAAAACAAAGTTTTAATTTTTTAAAACTTTTATCCGATAATACCGTCTTAAAAAGTTGCAATAAAAATTGTTTAACTATTTAATAGTTTATTTATGAAAAGATATTTTCTACTTGCTGCATTTGCATTATTTGCGATTGTGGCTTGCTCAAAACAAAACACGGAGCAAAGTATGTCAGACAACCCGTTACTTCAGGATTGGACAACCAAATTCGGAGTGCCGCCGTTCGATAAGATCAAGACCGATCAATTTTTGCCGGCAATGAAAGAGGCGATCAAAATGCATGACGCCGAAATCGATGCAATTTGCAACAGCAAAGAAGCACCTAGTTTCAAAAATACCATTGAAGCTTTAGACTACAGCGGTATGAAACTTATGCAGGTTGCACTTGTTTTCGATAACTATACAAGCGCAAACGTTACCGACGAACTGAACGCAATTGCAGACGAAATGACTACCCTGCAGAGCCAACACGCCGACAACGTATCGTTAAACGAAAAACTCTTTGCCAGAATCAAAGCAGTTTATGAAAACAAAGACAAAGAAAAATTAAATCCCGAGCAGGCAAGATTGCTCGAAGACACATACAAGGGTTATGTCCGCAATGGTGCAAACCTCAACGCAAAAGACAAAGAAACTCTTCGCGGCTTGAACGAAAAAATCAACAATTTGTCGCTGAAATTCAGCAACAACATGCTTGCCGCAACTAATGCTTATACGCTTGTAGTCGATAAAGAAGCCGACCTCGCAGGTCTTCCTGCCGGCGTTATCGCTGCCGCAAAAGAAGAAGCAGACGCTGCCGGCAAATCCGGCAAATGGGTTTTCACTCTTCAAAATCCGAGCGTTATGCCTTTCTTGCAATACTCTGCTAACCGCGATCTCCGCAAAAAAATCTGGGACGCATACACTACTCGCTGCAATGGTGGCAAGTTCGACAACAATCAGATAATCAAAGACCTCTTGACTGCAAAATTAGCAAAAGCAAAATTATTCGGTTTCGCTACTCCGGCTGATTATATTTTAGACGAAACTATGGCGAAAACACCACAAGCCGCATTCGATTTACTTAACAAAATTTGGACTCCGGCATTAAAAGTAGCGAAGAGCGACCTTGCCGAAATGCAGAAAATCGCCGACAAAGACGGTGTTAAAATCGAAGCATGGGACTGGAGATACTACGAAAACAAACTTAAAAACCAGAAATTCAATTTTGACGAAGACATGGTTAAACCGTACTTCAAACTCGAAAACGTACGCGAAGGTTTGTTCTATGTGATCAATAAATTATTCGGCTTGACTTTCAAACCGCTCGAAGGAATGGCTTCATTCGTTGACGGTATGGAATGGTATGAAGTTCTCGACAAAGACGGCAGCCACATTGCAGTAATTTCGTTCGATTACTTCCCGCGTGCAAGCAAACGCGGCGGCGCTTGGATGAGCAATTATACATTGCAATACATCAAAGACGGCAAGAATTTCTATCCGTACATTCCGCTGACTTTGAACTTCACAAAACCGACAAAAGATACTCCGTCATTGCTTACTCTCGACGAAGTAGAAACTTTATTCCACGAAACAGGCCACGCTTTGCACGGCTTACTTTCGAAAGTAACTTATCCGAGCCTCGCCGGCACAAACGTATATCGCGACTTCGTAGAATTGCCGTCGCAAATTATGGAAAACTGGTGCGTACAGCCGGAAGTTCTCAAAGTATATGCTAAGCACTACAAAACCGGTGCAGTAATTCCGCAGGAATTAATCGACAAAATCCAGGCAAGCGGAAAATTCGGCCAGGGCTTTGCAACTACAGAACTTATCGCTGCTTCGTTGCTCGATATGAAATATCACACTTTGACTGACGTATCGAACCTCGATCCGCAGAAATTTGAAACAGAAACAATGAAGGCAGCCGGCTTAATTCCGGAAATTATCTCTCGCTATAAGAGCTCGTACTTTAACCACATTTTCGGCGGCGGATATTCTGCAGGCTATTACAGCTATACTTGGGCAGAAGTTCTCGATGCAGACGCTTTCAGCGTATTCGAGCAAAAAGGCTTGTTTGACCAGGCAACTGCTACAAGCTTCCGTCAGAACATTCTCGAAAAAGGTGGCTCCGCAGATCCGATGGAACTCTACAAGAAATTCCGCGGTTTGGCTCCGGGTCCGGAAGCCTTGCTCAAACGTCGTGGCTTAATCTAAGCGGGTATACTGCAAATTATTTCAGAGCGGACGACCCCAAAAGGTTGTCCGCTTTTTTTTTGCACGGCAATTGCCGAAATTTGACTTTTAATAAATATAATATTATATTTGTAAATTATTAAACCAAAAAAAAGCGCGCCTATAAAGGTATACGATAAAAACGAATATTTCAGACCAACAATAATTATGCAAAATTTAGATAAATATACAGCCGAATTCCGGGCATTGAGTTTAGAGGCTCTCGACGCAATGAAACTGCTCGAACGTTACGACACGAAATATTTAGTGCCGACCGACGTTTTGCCGGAATTTCTCTCCCGCTTGGTCGCGAATTATTCGATACTCGAGATTGCAGGCAGCCGCGAATTCGAATATTTTAACGAATATTTCGATACTTCCGACTTTCGATTTTACTCAAATCATCACAACGGTAAAATCAACAGGCTGAAAATCCGCTATCGCAGGTATGTCGAGACCGGAGTTGCTTTCATGGAAGTAAAAAAGAAAATCAAGCATGAGACGAAGAAATATCGCATTCCGCATTCGTTCGATTCATTTGAATTCGATGCCGCGTCGACAAATTTCGTCGGCGAAAAAGCCGGCATTAATTCGGTCGAACTTGTGCCGAAATTGCAGATAATTTATCGCAGAATTACGCTGTTGAATCCCAAAAGTGGCGACAAAATCACCATCGATCGCGATCTTCGCTTCGATAACGGCGAGAACAAATACGTACTTTCGCACTTGGCTATAATCGAAGTGAAAACGAAGAAAAGCTCCGAAGCCATTCGGAATGCCGGTTCCGCTACGCAGGTTTTGCGCGAAATGATGATTAGCAGGACAGATCTGAGCAAGTACTGCATTGGCTTGGTGCTGACCAAAAGTAAGGTGAAATATAATCGTTTTAAGAGAAAAATTCTGTTAATCAACCGCCTGGTAGATAGTCACGACGGACTTTAGTTCGCGCGGCAGAACCATACTGTTCGTTTCACCGCATTTTCGGCACTGATTGTTTAAATATTACGCATAATCTTACCTACCCCGCTGCTTTTATAGCATATAACCCGATTATTTCTCTATTAATTAAAATATTTGTTCTGCGGTTCCGTGAATAATTCGTTATAATAAACGAAAAGACGGAAAATGCAATTAACAAAAGAACTTAGCGCGATTTACGCCGAAAGAGCGGACGCAATTCGCCGGCGTTTAGAGGAATTTTCGCAAGTGCCGCGCGAAAAATATTTCTACGAATACTGCTATTGCATTATGACGCCGCAGAGCAAGGCGGAAAATGCCCTTGCCGTGCAGAAGCATCTGGAAAAAATCGACTTCCGAAATCATCCGTGCGACCTCTCGGAATATCTCCGCGGGCGAATCCGCTTTCATAATGTAAAGGCGGTGCGCCTGACGAAAGCCGCAGAGAACTGGGAGAAAATCGAGGAAGTGCTGGCGGAAGGTGCTGAGAGCGGATTCGAGGAGAAACTTCGCGATCGACTGTACGAACTCTCCGACGGGCTTGGCATGAAGGAATGCTCGCATTTCCTGCGGAATATCGGCTTTCGCGGGCTGGGAATACTCGACCGCCACGTGTTGCGTTGCCTTGTGCAGTGCGGAGTTTTTGCGGAAGTGCCGTCCGTCGCGTCGAAATCGAAATATTTGCAGGTCGAAGCGAAATACAGGGAATTTGCCGAATTTGTAGAAATTTCGCCGGACGAACTCGATTTGCTGTTTTGGAGTTCATTTGCCGGAGAAATACTAAAATAATGCACAAACATGCACGTCATTTTCAATAATTAATATGGGCTTTTGAATTGGAACAAATTGTAAATTTTGTAATGTCGGCGAATTTGCCGGTATTATACATCTTGCTGATAGCATTTGCATCAACTTTTGTCGAGAACATTTTCCCGCCCGCTCCCGGCGACACGGTTACGGTGTTTCTCGGTGCGTTGATCGGTTTGGGTAAAGTGGATTTCGTATCGCTGCTATTGGTTTCGACTGTCGGTTCGACCGCCGGTTTTGCGCTGATGTTCATTTTGGGGCGATATTTCGGCTATAAAATCATAGATTTGAACCGCTTCAAGTTTATCAATGAGCAAAAAATGGAGAAGCCGCGGAGGTGGTTCCGCAAGTATGGCTATAAGATTGTAGTGGTGAACAGGTTTCTGAGTGGGACGCGTGCGATAATTTCTTTTGCAGCCGGGGCGTCGGAATTGCGTTTTCGTTATACGGTTTTGCTCGCTTGCGTCAGCAGTCTGCTCTGGAATGCTCTGATGATATACCTCGGAATGATGTTCGGGTCGCACTGGCAGCGGGTAAATGATTACCTGAATTTATATGGTAAGATTTTTATTCCGGTGTTGATTGTGCTGACTCTGGGTTGGTTTGCGTATAAGTACATAAAAAATCGTAAAGAAAAAAAAACAGTTGATAAGCTTTGAATTTAAGAAAATATTTCGGTATATTTGTTTTGCGTAGAATTGGGAATTATTAAGTTTTATTGTCCGGTAGTGAGAATAAAAATCGGTTTGAAACAATAACCGAATAATACAAAAAAGTGAGAAACAAGGTACTTCTACGGGTGCCTGATGCTTTAAACTAAAGCGAGAATGCGGTTATGAAGAAAATACTTGTAATTGACGATGCCCCATTTATTTTGGAAAGCACGTCTACACTTCTTATGTTCGAAGGATACGAAGTCGTTACAGCCACAAATGGTGAAGAAGGGGTCGCGAAGGCGTTAGAGATATTGCCGGACTTGATCTTGTGCGATATTTCAATGCCGAAACTCGACGGCTATGGGGTTTTGGAGCATGTTCGCAAGGCGAAAGAGACTCAGATGGTGCCGTTTATTTTTTTGACTGCATTTACCGAAAAGCAAAACATGCGAATCGGTATGGAAAAAGGTGCCGACGATTTCCTTATTAAGCCATATACGCGCGAGGAACTTATCGGTGCAATCGAAATGCAATGGAAAAAGCATAATCTGATTGAAAACCAGGCACAGGAAAAAGTCGAAGAAGTAGGCAAAAACGTTACTTACGTGCTGCCGCACGAGTTCCGCACTGCACTGAACGAAATCAACGGGTCGGCGAATTTCCTGAAATCGACTGCCGGAACGCTCGATAAAGACGAAGTCGAAAGTATCGCGGACGATATTGTGTCCTCGGCAAACCGCCTGATGAAAATTACCGAAAACTTCCTTGCATATTCTCAAATCGAAGCAATTGCAAACGACTCGGTACGCCGTGCTGAACTGCGCACCATGCGTACAGTCGAGCCTTCGTCATCGCTTGCCGATATTGCCGAATTGATTGCACAACGCTTTGGTCGCACTGCAGATCTTGAAGTTTCCGAAGTAGTAGACGGCGTATATATTGAAATTTCAACTGAATACTTTACGAAAATTCTCGACGAACTGATTGATAATGCGTTCCGCTTCTCCGAAAAAGGGCAGCATGTGATTATTTCGTCGTTCATCGATGAAAAGAATATGTTTGTGCTGTCGATTCAGGATTTCGGGCGCGGAATGACGAAAGCGCAAATCCAGAACATCGCGGCGTTGGTACAGTTCGAGCGCACAACATACGAACAGCAGGGGGCAGGCTTGGGACTTGTTATCGCGAAAAAGTATACCGAACTGCATGACGGCCAGTTCATGATCAAAAGCGTTGAGGGCTTCGGAACGCTCGTAACGGTCGGATTGCATTGTAATAAGTTATAATATGCTGAAATATATAAACTTGGTGCTGCTGATCACCGTAATATCGGCGATAAATTCGCATGCACAATGCGACTGCCCCGGAAGCGTTCCGTTCGAGATGGTAATCGTCTCCGGACCGATTAATAACGGGCGGCTGATGCCGGATGCAGAAAACAAATGGATTGCCGCGAGCTATTCGCTTGCAGATGGCGACATACTATATAGCGGCACCGAAAAGCAGCCGAACACATACGGGCGAAGTTTCGATCGCTCGGGCGTGGTTATTTCTGCAGGATATGCCCTGACCTCCCGAATGACACTCGGAGCGGACTATCGCTTTAATCGTGTCAAAATTAAAGATATCTATACAAATAAAAAATTTAATACACAGCAAATTTCGCTCAACTGGAAGTATAACATGCTTTCGGTTTTCGAGGATGACGAGTTCCTCGCCGAACTTGCGCTGAATATTCCGATTTCCGGCGGAATTGATTCCGCAGATGTCAGTCGCGTAAGTGGAGCCGAACTCTCCACAAATTATGCAATAATGCCTGCACTAACATATAACTATATGATAAATGAACGACTTAACTTGATTGGGACGCTTGCGTATTCGGCGAATTTGAAGCTGTGGGCAGACGGCACACGAATGGGTAACACGGCGTTTGCACGGCTCATGCTCCGATTCAATAATCTCGGCGGGTTTTATCCGTCGCTGGCGTTGATTGCCACCAAGAGTGCAAAGGACAAAGTTCGCGGCACAGAGGTCGACAATTCCGGCTCGACGATTGCTTCCGCACAGTTCGGCGTGGGCTACATGCTCGCAAAATACCGGACTTCGCTGAATCTCGCCGGAAGCCTGCCGGTATATCGCAAGGTTGATGGCGGGCAAATTCTGCCGGAAAAGACAATCGAGTTTTCAATTTCTGTGGGGATATAGTTGTGGAATTTGATGAAAATACAATTCTCAACGCTTATTTATCCGGAGCATTTCCGATGTCGGATAGTCGGCATTCGAAGGAAATTCGGTGGCATATTCCGGAGCATCGCGCGATATTCGATCTGCGAAATATCCGCATCCCACGCAGTGTGCGGCAACTTTTAAACAAGAAAATCTACCGCTTCTCAACCGATACTATTTTTGAAGATGTAATCCGCGGCTGCGCGGATTCTCGTCAGGATACTTGGATAAACGACGAAATTATCGAGCGATATACCAAATTACACAAAGCCGGCTACGCACATTCGGTCGAAGTTTGGCAGGGCGAATATCTGATGGGCGGACTGTATGGTGTGCAGATTGGCGGTGCGTTTTTTGGCGAATCAATGTTCGGCATCGCGAGCAACGTAACAAAACTTGCCTTCTATTATCTATGCGGAATTCTGATAAAAAATCGTTTTATGTTGCTTGATTCTCAATATATTAACGACTTTACACGCCAACTTGGCGCGATTGAAATTCCGCACGAAGAATACATAAAAATCCTTGAAGAAGCAGTTAATTTAAATTGCGAATTTGAGGATAAGTATTAACAGAGGGTTGAAAGTGTCGTACTCGAACAGGGCTAAGGGATATATTTTTGGCGCAATTGCGGCAATAACTTACGGAATGAATCCGCTGTTTGCGTTGCCGGTATATGCGGACGGCATGGACGCCGGCTCGGTGCTGTTTTTCCGGTATGTGTTGTCGCTGCCGATTCTTGCAGTGATGATTGTGCTGCGTGGGGAGAGCTTTCGACTGCCGCGTCGGGCGTTTTTGTCGGTCGGCTTGCTCGGGCTGACGATGGCTTTTTCGTCGCTGACGCTTTTCGAGAGTTACAATCACATGGCTGCGGGGATTGCTTCGACGCTGCTTTTCGTCTATCCGATTATGGTGGCGGTGATTATGGCGGCGTTCTTCAGGGAGCGAATAAAATTGCCGGTCGTGCTGTCGATTGCGATGGCTTGCGGCGGCATCGGGTTGCTGTATCGCGACGATACGGGCGCAACTCTTAGTACGGTCGGAGTGGTGCTGGTGGTAGTTTCGGCGATTGCCTATGCGATATATTTAGTTTGGATTAATCATTCGGAGGCGAAATCGGTTCCGGTTTTGACGCTTACATTTTACTGCCTGCTTAGCGGGCTGACGATATTTATTGTGCGGACAGACTTTGCGACTTCGATAATTCTGCCGGTTGAGTGGTATCATTGGGGAAATTTGCTGGCTCTTGCGCTTTTGCCGACGGTAGTTTCGTTAGTTTCGACTACGCGCGCAATTCAATATGTCGGCTCGACTCCGACTGCAATTCTCGGAGCACTCGAACCTCTCACGGCGGTTTTCTTTGGCGTAACCGTTTTCGGCGAACCGCTTACAGCACGAATTATCGGCGGAATTGCCCTCGTACTGCTCGCGGTTGTCGTAATAATTTCAGGCGGAAAGAAATCCGCACTCAAAGATTAATTTTTTTCTAAAGTCTTATAAAGAGCATAGAACTGTTCCGGTTTGCCGTGGCACCAATATTGATACCATGCTTCTAAAGTTTCCGGGGAGAAAACTCCGGCATGTTCGATAATCAGTTTCGCCCAGAGCAGATCGCTTACGCCCGAGGAAGTAATTAAATTTCCGTCTGCAAAGC
>JAQUZU010000025.1:0-1512 GCA_028691175.1 Candidatus Kapaibacterium sp.
TCGGCACTTGAAGTCGACGAATACGGTTTGGACGAAATGGACAAACGGATTATTCTCTCGATAATCGAAAAATTCAAGGGCGGTCCGGTCGGGCTTTCGAATATTGCAGTCGCAGTCGGCGAAGAAGCCGGGACAATCGAGGAAGTCTATGAGCCATTTCTGATTCAGCAGGGATTTATTCAGCGCACTGCACGCGGACGCGTCGCCACTGAAATGTCATACATGCACTTCGGCTATGACTTTGGCGAAAACACGTTCGAAGGAAAATTGTTTTAATAAAGTAACGGCTTCGGCTCTATACGCCGACCGTTACCGGCTCGGGGTTGATTGTGCGGACAATCTCTGCGGGAGACATTTCGAGGATAAATCCGCGTTTTCCGCCGTTAATATAGACTTTATCTAAGTCGAGTAGCGTCGATTCGATGTAAATATCGAGTGCCGCTTTGATGCCGAACGGTCCGGTTCCGCCAAATATGTAACCCGTCCACTTGAGCGATTGCTCCTGAGTGGCCTGCCGGAGAGTTTTCACACCGCGGTGGCGTGCAAGTTCTTTGGTTGAAACCTCGCGGTCGCCGTGCATCAGGCAGATGCACCCTTTTCCGTTCTCATCTTCGAGAACAATTGTCTTGATGACCGCGTGTTCAGGTACTCCGAGTTCCTCTGCGGATTGCTTCGTCCCACCCTTTTCCTGATACTCGTAAATATGCGGTTCGTAAATCGCTTTTTTTGCTTTCAGAAATCTAATTCCCTGTGTCATCGGGAAGTTTGTTGCCATTTACTATATCCTTTATTTTCAATTACTTACATTAGTGGCAAGTATATATAGAACGTGGTTCCCTTGCCCAGAGCACTTTCGCAACGGATTTTTCCGCCGAGAAGGTGTATCAGACCGGCACTAATCGCCAAGCCCAAACCGACGCCACCATACTCGCGGCTTGCCTGCATATCAACCTGCGTAAACGCATTAAAGAGCATTTCCTGCTGCACCTCATCGATGCCGATTCCGGTATCTTTGATGTAAATAACCACCATTAGTTCATCTTTGTTGACTCCGCCACCGAGTTCTATCGAGCCTGACTGCGTAAATTTAAACGCATTCGAGAGCAATTTATTAAGAATCTGCGTTATGCGGTCTTCGTCGCTGAAAAGTTCTACAGGCCGGTCATCAAACGTCAAGTTAAATGCAATATTTGTCCCGCTCGCCATCGTCAAATAGTACTGATAAACAGATTTTATCGTAACATTCAGGTCGAAGTACTTCGGAATGAGTTCGAGTTGCTTGCTCTCAAGTTGCGAAATATCCATCACATTATTTATGATTTCAATCAAGCGAACGCCACTCTTATTAATAACAGAAGTATACTCAGCAATTTCCTCGGTTGTAATATCTTTCATATTCAAGAGTGAAGAATAGCCGATAATGCCGTTCAGTGGGGTGCGAATCTCGTGCGAAATATTTCTGATAAACGCCGATTTCAACGAATCGCTTGCCTCGGCTCTGCGCTTCGCCTC
>JAQUZU010000025.1:1612-3538 GCA_028691175.1 Candidatus Kapaibacterium sp.
TCGCCACCCTTGCTCGGCAACTGATATGTATATACCTGAGTTTTATTCGTTCGAAGCAGGGCATCAATTTTTTCCTCAAACATATTCGCCAAATACGGCGGAAAAACATCTCCGACTTTATGTCCGAGGAAGTTTTGCGAATCTATATTATATTGTGCTAAATCGTCTTTTTCGCCACCATAATATTCGACAATACATCGATCACTATCCAAAATCAACATTACATCCGGATTCATCTGTAAAAATCCGCGGTAGTGCTCTTTCGAAAGTTCTAGCATAGAATTTAGATTTTCAAGGTTTTGCGTTTTGTCCGCAACGCGCTTCCTCAGCATACGGTTCCAAGCAAAAAATCCCAAAACCAGTACCGCAAGAAAAATCGTAGCATATATCGCATATTCGAGAAACAGCGACTTTTCCTGCAGGTCTTCGTCGTACTCTTCGAGCCACTTTTTCTGTATGCGGGCATATTCGCCGTTCTGTAAAATCAACGAAATACCCAAGTTCATCATACTGATAATTCCCGCACTCGTTTTCGGTACCCCGATCGAATAGTTCATAATATATAGCTGAAATTCTGTCGGAAAGATTTTATCGGTAAGCCCCTGTTTTTTCAATATAAAACTACCGGCATTCTTATCGACTAAAGCATAATCGATAGAATGATCCGCAGCAAGCCTCTTGAAAACTTTCAGATATGAATTCACCTCTACTATTTCTGCTTTGCAGCCGACCCCCTGCAAATAGTAAATGCTTTGGTCTCCCGCTACAACCAAAACTTTTTTATTGTCTAAGTCGGACATTTTTCTCGGTTCCTTTATCCTCGCACGGCGAAATGCAACCACAGGAGCAGAAGCATACGGGCTGGTAAAATTCGAGTATATCATGCGTTCCACCGAAATTGCATAACTAAACAGAATATCGATTTTGCCCTCGTGATACTCTTTTTGTGCCTTTGCCCACGGTAAAAGTTTAATTTTAATCTTTATGCCGAGTGCTTTTGCCATTGCATTTGCAATATCCACACTTAATCCAATCGGTTTTCCGTTTGCGTCTAAAGCACTATACGGCAGGTAGTCGTCGTCGCATGAAACCGTAAATTCACGCTTTTGCAGCGAGGAGAAGGAATCTTGTTTCTCGCTTACGGTATCTGACTTTGCATTAACCACCATAAAGATCAGACAGATAGCAACCGCAAGTCTGCTAATTCTCCTCGTTACTATGTCTGTAATTTTATTTATCATCTTAAAACCAATTGTCAAATCTATTATTTTTATTAAACCTTATAATAAC
This sequence comes from Candidatus Kapaibacterium sp., assembly GCA_028691175.1. Classification (GTDB taxonomy): domain Bacteria; phylum Bacteroidota; class Ignavibacteria; order Kapaibacteriales; family UBA2268; genus CALLXS01. The sequence continues at coordinate 2,903 of JAQUZU010000025.1, forward strand.
AACTATACAATTTATGAAATATTTATATAAATACCAAGAATATTTTGCAATTTTTGCGATTTTTTGTAAGGCATAAAGATAGTAGCCGGCACTCAAGAGCTAATAATTATAAGGTATTTCGATCGAAAAAGTCGTACCCTTGCCCGGTGCGGAGTTTTTGACGTAAATTCGCCCGTCGTGATATTCCTCGATAATGCGCTTCGAGAGACTCAACCCCAATCCCCAACCGCGTTTTTTCGTCGTATACCCCGGCATAAAGACTAATTTCCGCTGTTTTTTGGTCATGCCCTTGCCGTTATCCGTAATCAGAATATGGACTTTTTTCTCGGCAACGGACATGTGCACAAGGATTGTTCCGGTTTGCTCTTCGATTGCGTCGGTTGCATTTTTGAGCAGATTTTCGACCACCCAAGCGAATAATTCGTTATTGTACTTGCAGGTTATGTCGTCTTGAATATTCCTGATAATGTCGATTCTTTTGCCAAGAACCGGCAGGCGTTTGTCGAAATACGCACATATTGCGTTGAGTTTTTCGGAGAGATTCCCGTCGGTCAGTTCGGGTGTCGAGCCAATTTTCGAGAATCGCGTGGCAATTGTGTTCAACCGGTCAATGTCGCTCTGCATTTCGTTGCACGT
>JAQUZU010000025.1:3638-20933 GCA_028691175.1 Candidatus Kapaibacterium sp.
CGCGAGGGCAGTTAAACTCTGTGATTTCGGTGGGACTCGAACCCACGACCCTTTGATTAAAAGTCAAATGCTCTACCACCTGAGCTACGAAATCGACACCTTGTGTCATTTTTGCTCGCATCCACTCGCTTATCGCAATCGGCTTGCTCGCACACGGCTTTTGCATTATTACCATTACCGTGTCTCAATTTGAGAATACAAAATTACGGAAAATTTCGATTTGAAGCAAGAAAAAAATAATATATTTTCGGCTAAGCAAATTTTGCGGAAACGCAAAAGCAGAGTTCTCACTGCTTTACACAATATTCCCGCAAAACCCGCGTCTTAAAAATATTATATAAGTCCAATCAAATTATGAGCAAATAAATGAAAGCATTAGTTACCGGTGCAACCGGATTTATCGGCAGTCAGGTGGTCGATTACCTGCTGGAACGTGGTTACGAAGTAGTCTGCACAGTTCGCAAAACAAGCAAAACCCGCTGGCTCGATGGAAAGCCGGTCGAGTTGGTCGAAGCACCACTTTCAGACATCGAAGCCCTGAAAAAAGCAATTCTCGGCGGAGGAAAGCCGGTCGATTACATTTTTCATATTGCGGGCTTAACGGCAGCAAAGAATGACGATGTTTTTATGAAAGTAAATCGCGACGGAGTGAAAAATATGCTCCGTGCAATTGACGAAAGCGGAGTAAAACTGAAGCGCTATCTGCACTGCTCGAGCCTTACGGTCAGCGGTCCGGCGAAGTCTCTCGAAGAACCGATTACGGAAGATATGCCGTATAACCCGATTACCGGATACGGGCGCAGCAAGAAAGCCGGCGAGGACGAAGTCCGCAAGTATATGAATAAATTTCCGGTTACGATTGTCCGTCCGCACGCCGTTTATGGTCCGCGCGACGAGGACATCTATGGTATTTTCAAGGCAGTGAATATGGGCTTGGGTACGATGATTGGTTGTAAGCCGAAATATGTCAGTCTGGTGCATTCGTTCGATCTCGCTCGCGGAATAATCGATGCGGCAGAGTCGCCAAATACCATTGGCGAGGCATATAATTTAGCATCCGAACATCCTTATACCTGGGACGAAGTAATGCCGGCAATGAAAGCCGCTCTTAACAAGAAGATTTACGTTCCGGTACATATTCCGCATTTTCTCGTGCTGTCGCTTGCATGGATTAGTGGAGAGGCAGCGAAACTTGCACCGAAACCATGGGTTTTCAACTACGACAAAGGCATTGATTTCATACAGAAATATTGGATTGCTTCAAGCGAAAAGGCAAAACGCGACTTTGGCTATAAGCAGACCATCAGCCTCGAGGAAGGCATGAAAATCACAGCCGACTGGTACAAAGAGCACAAGTGGCTGTAATTTCATATTTAAGTAACCTTAGCCACCAATATGTATGACAGTACCTTCGGGAAGTCCGTTGCTCTTTTTTGCCCCAAGTGTATTAAACTTCCACGATACGTTTAACATGGCGTATCGTGGCATAACGGTACTGCGAGTAAATTCCGAGTAGTAACCGTCAAAAGAATTTGTTACTGCCTTTTCCTGATTCAGAATATCATTAAAGGACAGGGTTATTTTGCATGCATCGTTTTTAAGGAACTTATAACCGATTGCGAAATCCAATTTATGAACGTCAAAATCGCCGTCATCATAGTACATTCCGGTATAAAAGTTACTTCTTATTGAGGTCTTCACGTAGAACCCACGCCAGAATTTCCAATCAATCGAGAAATTGCAGGAGTATGTTTTGTACGAATAATCACTTGAATTCATCGGGTTTTGGTCAAGACTATAATTAAATCCGCCTCCTGCAGAAAATGAAAAAACCTGACTGAAACTAGACATTATGCCCAATTGCGCGCCTGCCTGAGTTTCTTTATCAGTAATTCTATTTTCGTTGATTACCATAGGCGATTTAATCTGCGATAAATGCATGTTCAAATTTCCGGTAACGCCTTTAAACGGCAAAGGGAAAAAGTACAATGCAGACAGCGATTTGCGAAAATACCCGTCCATGTTTAAGCGGCGAATCAGCTGCGTGCCGTTTTTCAAGGCAATTCCGTCGATAAGCGTATCGTTTGACGCAGTAAAATACGACCTCGTAAGATAGTCGTTTTGCCAATTCAAAATACCGTGAATATATAGCGAGTGCTTGAAATCCGGAGTTCGGAAATCAACACCTACTTCTATTTTGTCGTCGATAGACGCTTTCAAAGAGCGGTTTCCGCGAACAATTTGAAGCGGATTATTGTTATCGACAACCTCATTAAGCGCACTAATACTCGGAGTACTGAAATCGGACTTATATTCAAGCGAAAATCCTAACCCGCTGTTCAAGCCATATCCTAAGAGAATTTTCGGAAGGAATTTGCCGTATGAATAATCAACTTTGTATTTTAAAGGTAAGACTTGTTCGCCGGAAATCTTCTTGTTGTTATATATCAAATTTGCTTCCATGCGGAAATATTCGCCCTGCATTTCTCCTATTCTAAAAGCATATCCCAAGTTTGCTTTTTGCTCCGCGTAAGAGGAATTATAGTTACTTGACATAGCAGAATCACGCAACGAATACCTTCCGTCAGCATCCCTATTGTTCGTCTCGCGGTTATCTTCTACGCTTCCGGCTTCTATATCGAAATCAAAATTAATCGTCGATTTTTCGGTAATCGGCTCGGAAGCACTAATCGTGCCTGAAAAGGAAACATCTTTGCTGTATGCGTCGCTTTTTCGATCCAGAATATCTTTTTCGCCTGCTTCATAATAGTTTATTATTCCGTTTTGCAGCGCATATCCGTCATTTTCCGAAAAGTCTTGTGAGAATATTACGCTTAGACGTCTTCCTTCTTTCTCAAATTTGTGCGTATAGTTCAGATAATTGCGAAATTTCGCCACGTCTGCATTTGTGAAATAATCTGTTTCTGCATCATTGATTTTTTTCCCGTCTTTGAATTGGTTTACTGTAGTTGATACAGACGACGCCTCGTTTTTACCTATTGATGCCGAAGGAGTGAACATAATTCTGTTTGAGGAATCGGGTTTAATAATAAAATCCAAATCTACAGAAAAATTTTCGCCGTCAGTTTCGCCATGTCCGAATTGGTTATACTCTCGATTTGCATTTTCGCCAAGAATGTATTCGCGTTTAGTCTCGCGCTCGCTTTCGTTTGATGATTTAGAAAACATACAGAACACACTCATTTCAAGGATTTTTCCAAATTCGTTAGAGTAATTTATGCCGCCCATCTGTTTTGTAACCAAGCCGTCTCCGGCAGAGATAGCGAACACCGGTGCTCCGCCGCTTCCACCGAAATCGGTATTATAAATGGAGTTAAAAATCGTACCAAATGCGCTATTCGAACTTCCGCTTCCGAAATTTTCAAACAAATTGCCAATATCGAGACTTGACTTGTTATTATTTACCCAAAGCATTGCAGTCAAACGGTTAGTACCGTTCATATAGTTCATGGAAGCATCTACAGAATACAAATCTTCGGTGCCGTATCCGGCATTTATTAATCCGAAAGTTCCGACTTTCTTATCTTCTTGCAATGTAATATTCAGTGCCTTTAAGTCTTTTTCCGTATTTTTTCCGCTAAACTCGTCTTCTTTTGTGTTCTTGTCGTAGACCTGGACTTTATCAACTATATTTGCCGGAACATTTTCAAGCACAGTTTTCGGATTATTTCCAAAAAATGTTTTACCGTCTACAAGTACTTCGTCTACTTTTTTCCCCTGTGCCTTCAGTTGTCCGTTAGCGTCAACTTCGATTCCGGGAAGCTTTTTCAGCAATTCATCGACCATTGCATCGTCGGCGACCTTTACTGCTTGTGCGTTATATTGAGCTGTATCGCCGACCATTTCACCGAGAATCGCCGAAGCTTCGACAACAACATCGCCGGTCTGCACCTCGGCGACCTCCATTTTAAAAACTCCAAAATTTCTGTCCGAGCTCTTAGTGAGTGTATATTTATATTCGATTGTTTTATATCCTACGTATGAAATTTTCAGGGTATACTTACCGTATTTTACGTCAGAAAAAGTAAATTCTCCTTTTTTGTTTGTTTTATCTCCTTTATACACATTCCGTAGTGTGTCGAGCAATTGCACAGTCGCACCAAAGACTTCCGTTTCTTCTTCCATCAAAATTACTTTTCCGCGATAGTCGGCGGCATTTAACGCTGTGGTAAAAATTACAAACAAAATCAATATAATATTTTTCATTCAAACCCCGATATTAAATATTAGTAGGTATTTTATCAATTTTCATATATAGACGAAACGGCCGGGTAAATATTTTTTATTCTCCACTCCTTTTTTGCAGAAAAAAAGTGTAGTTTCAGCTTTAGAAACTACACTTTTGAATCAAATTACATTTCATACATTTCCATATCCATGTCTTGGCCACCGCCACCTAATGTATTAAACTTCCATACAGCATTCAGCATTATATACCGCGGCATAACTGTACTTCGAGTATACTCCGAATAATAGCCTGAATAATAATCCAGACTTATTCCTTTTGCATCATTCAGCAAATCATAGAACTGCAAGCTAATATTAAACGCGTCATTTTTCAAGAACTTATAGCCAATGCTGAAATTTAATTGCTGATCATCTGTATCGCCGGATTCATAATATTTTCCGGAGTGGTATGAAGCCGAATAATCTCCTTTGAAATACAATCCTCCCCAGAATTTCCAATCCAAATGCAAACTGTATCCGACCAAAGTATTGGAAACTTTTTCGTCTAAAAGCGGATTTCTGTTATCGTTATACATATAATGCCCACCCACCGACAAAGAAAAGTCTTTGCTGAATTTTGAAGTTATGGTTAAATTTTCCGATACAGATCTGCTATATGTGGGTAGATTTTGCCCGTTTATCACGGTAGGTCTTTCCGAATATTGAAAATTTCCATAGTTTCTCACATTAAACCCATCTACCGGAAGCGGAAGATCAATATACAAATATGAATAAGAAGAAAAATATCCGTCAAGATTTTCAGGTCTGGTCAGTTGAGCACCGGAGTTTAGAAAGATATCGCTTATTGTAGTATCATTCAAAGCAGTAAAATATGTTTGTCCGATATAGTCATTTTGCCAAGTATTATATGAACCAATATACGCAGATTTTGAATAATCATCGGAATGATAGTCAATAGAAAAATGAAGCGAGTGTTCTTTCGCCTCTTTAATATTTCTGTTGCCACGATAAATATTCAGCGGATTAGTGTTATTTACCACTTCATTCAAATCGCTAACGCTCGGCATTTGATAATCGTATGAATATCGGACAGAAAATTCCAAGCCGTCACCGGGACCACCACGCAAAGCAAGCGAAGGAAGGAATTTATTAACCGTTTTTTCGACATCGTATTTTATAGGTACAATTTGTTCTCCGGTTAATTTATCGGCATTGTATTTCGCACTCGCCGAAAGTCTAAAAAATCCGCTCTTCGGCTCGCCAATCTTCAAGACATAATTCAATTCAACATTATGCTTTATGCTTTTTGAGTTATAATCATTCGATAAATTAGTATCGAGAATCGAATAGTTGCTGTTTTCAGGATCGAATATATTCGTTTTGCGATTATCCTCGCCATTCTGAACAGAAAAATCATAATCAAGATTTATGGTGGAAATTTTACTTAAAGGCTCAGACGCACTTAACGACACTCTCGAATAAGAATTTTTAGAATACAGATCCGATTTTTGGTTCAAAGTATCATTTCTGTTTTGCAAGAAATAATTTATCACACTGTTTTGTTTTGAATAGCCGTCTTGCTCAGAAAAATTCTGCGACAAACTTGCGCTATATCTACGCCCTTCTTTTGAAGATTTATGCGTGTAATTCAAGTAATTTGTAAAGTTTGTATTTTTGCTGTTTGAATAAAATTTCGTTTCGGCATCATTAATTTTCTTTCCGTTTCGATACTGATTAATCGTGGTAGAATATGATTCCGCATCATTATCTGCATAGGAAACATCCGGCGTAAACATAATTTTGTTCAGCGAATCTAATTCGATTTTAACATTCATGTTTGCAATATGCTTCCAAGAATCTATTTCACCGTTTCCGTTTTGATCGAGTCTTCTGGCGTTCTCTTCATCTCCGAAATAATCGCGATTAGTAACTTTTGAATTTTCGTTAGAAGATTTTGAAATCATATAAAAGATATTTGCATCGACTTTTTTTGCAAAATTATTTGCATAACTGATACCGTAGTTGGCGATTTTTTTTCGTCCGTCATCTGCCCCGATACTAAATACCGGAGCACCTTCGGGACTGACATATTCGTTGCTCCAGGTGGAGCTCATCACCGACATCGTTGCCGCACCATTATCGGCGAAAATACTTGACGCTGTTGTCCAATCCATATTTCCGCCGTTATTGTTCAGCCAGCCGAGCATTGCCAATCTGTGATCTCCATTCATGTAATTCAGACCAACCGCGCCGGTATACATTCCTTCATTCCCCACTCCGGCGTTAACCGAACCAAATATACCGACTTTTTTGTCTTCTTGCAATACAATATTTACAGCTTTTTGATCTTTGTCTGCCTCCTTACCGCTAAATTCGGTTTGCTCGTCGTTTTTATCATATACCTGCACTTTATCAACAATATTTGCCGGAATATTTTCCAGAACGGTTTTCGGATCGTCTCCAAAGAATTTTTTCCCGTCTACCAATACTTCTTTAACTTCTTTTCCCTGTGCCGTAACTTTACCATCGGCATCCACTTTGAAACCCGGCAATTTCTGCAACAGTTCATTTACCATTGCGTCGTTGGTCGTTTTTATTGCTTGAGCATTATATTGCGATGTATCGCCTACCATTTCGCCTAAAATTGCATTTGCCTCGACAACAACGTCATCAGCCACTTTTTCATCGATTTGTAATTTAAATTCACCGAAATTCACGCTTGATTTTTGATTCAATGTATATTTGTATTCAATTGTTTTATATCCTACATAAGATATTTTTAATAAATACTTATTATATTCAACATTTTTCAGCACAAATTCGCCGGATTTATTGGTTTTATCCCCTTTATAAACGTTGTTTAATGTATCTACAAGTTGTACCGAAGCTCCAAATACATTTTCATCGCTTTCGGAAAAAACCACTTTGCCGCGATAGTCCGCAGCGTATAAACTTATGTCTCCCAGCAACATAATCAGAACGAAATAAATAATTTTCATTTTGCTATTCCAAATTTCAACACATTGATTTTTTTAATCAACTACATTTTAAGCCCCACAAAAAAAATAACGGGTGCTTCCGTTTGGAGATACGAATGCACCCGAAATAAGTTTCCGCCGGTTAATACTATTTAATTACGCCGACTTTCTTTAAGCATTCTACAATACGATCGAAGGAAACCTTCACATCGTTGTCGATACCCATAGAGAAGCGAACGAGACCCGGAGTCATGCCCATAGAATCTTGTTCTTCCTGCGGGATTTCTGAAGAAGTTGAACTGCCCGGAGAACTGAATAATGTCTTATAGAAGCCCAAGCTAACAGCGAAATAGCCGACTTTAGCTTCTTGCATAGCCATCATGAATTTTTCTGCTTTATCTTTTTCTTTGCAGTCGATAGTGATGATTCCACTATAACCAAATTCAGGATTAATCATCGATTTGATGAGTTCGTGCTGCGGATGGCTCGGCAGACCCGGATAGAATACTTTCATGCCGAGTTTCTCGAGATTTTCAGCTACGTACATTGCATTTTCAGAGTGTTTTTTCATTCTGAGGTGCAAGGTGCGAGTGTTTTTAAGGATAGATGCTGCACGCAGCGGGTCTAAAGTCGGACCAAGAAGCATAGCAGCACCGTCAACAACAGAGCGCATGCCCATTACGAAATCGTGGTCGCCGCATACAGCACCGGCAACACAGTCGTTAGTTCCGTTGATGAATTTAGTCATAGAATATACTACAACGTGAGCACCAAGCTGTTTCGGAGAAACGCAAAGCGGGCTGAAAGTATTATCGACAACCAAAGTAATGTTATGTGCGTCAGCGATTTTGCGGAGTTCACGAATGTCGGCGATCTCGAGAAGCGGGTTGCTGATTGCTTCGCAATAGATAACTTTAGTATTTTTGTTGATGTGTGCTTTAACATCTTCGAGGCTGGTGATATTTACAAAGTGAGTTTTAACACCGAATTTCGGCAAGAAGTTTTTCATGAACGCATAAGAACCGCCATAAATTGTTCTTGAAGAAACGATTTCGTCGCCGGATTTAGCTAATTGCATCAAGCAAGAAGTAATAGCCCCCATACCAGAACCCATAACTTGAGCATCTTCAGTACCTTCCATTCGCATTAACTGCTCTGCAAGGAATCTGTTCGAAGGATTCATGTGACGTGAATAAAGGAAACAACCTTCAACTTCTTCGCCGAAGCATTGAGCCATTTTCTCGGTTGTCATAAAAGTAAATGTTGCGGAATCTGTAATAGACGGGTTTACGCCGCCAAATTCACCAAATACATGGTAATCCTGCATTTCTTGAGTTGGATTATAATTTGCCATTTCTGTCTCCATTTATAAAAAATTTCAACGACCTTTCGAAGGTCGATAATGTAATTAAAATTTATTTGCTTTCAGTTTCATTTTGAAGTTTCAAAGTTCTTTCTTCTTCAGCTCGCTCTAAAAATTCCGGAATTTTATATTTTGCTTCCAACATTTTATCATATACTACTTTTAAAATTCTGGCGTAATACTCGTCGTTTATAGCTGATAATTTCATCAACAATCCTTGCCCCACCATATTATATTTTTTAAAGGTTTTTGATGAATAAAATTCGTGCATAATTTTCAGATCTTCGAGGCTTAAGACTTCAGCATAGAGTTGAATTTGTGCTTCTACAAATGGGGTCGGATCCATTTCGGCTTCGATATTTGTAAAAAACTTTTCCGGAATATCCGGTTCATACCGCATAATTCTCGCACTGACGTTTTTGAAAATCATTTCAAAATCGCCCTGATAATTAAAGATTTTGAAAATCTTTTTCGCATAATCGCGATATTCGTCCGTTACTTCATATCTTTCGACTTTTGATACTTTAACGCCCTCGGCGGGTGTAGAAGTCTGCTCTGCCATTCCGTTCGAAAACGGCAACACAAACAGTGCAACTATCAATATTGCATATTTATTCATATTTACATCCTCCAATGTATAATATAGTATTCAAAATTCCGAAATTTTCGCGACATAACCAAATATTTTTCATCACTATCTTCCGCCGGCAAGTGAAACTCTCAAATCAAATCCGACTTGAATTGTCGTGAAGCCCGGCGTACCCGCACCTTCGTTAAATGTTCCTTCATATCGCACAAATGCCGAAGCACGCACCGCGTTGCTGATCGAATAAGTTGCACGCGGCTCCACAATTACCTGCGTATTACCGTCGAGAGTTCGTCCTGCATCCGGATTATTAAGCGCCGTAATGTCGTAAGTCGATGTTTTGTTCATTTTATACGACATCAAGCAGCTAAATTCAAGTTCATTTTTCAAAATAATTCCGAACAGCGGGAACTCGAAACCGTCCATGGTATAGCCGGCTTGAATTTGAATTTCCTCCGACGATTGGCGCGAAATTGTCGCACGGTTTGCCGTCGTAATCGAATAATTATTGGTCGAATTCCACCTAAATTGTGCCGTAATCAGGCCACCGGTTTTCTTTTCGTTCATCGTAAAATTCAAGCCGATCAACGGTTGAAATCCGGACTGCACCTGCTGTTGCTGAATTACTTTTCCGTTATCGGTTACCTGTGCAGACTCAGTATACTTAGATGTATATGCATGTTCGAAGGTTGCCTTTTTCACCCAATTGCCCCAGAGAGCCCACTTTTCGATACCTTCCCAATTAATTTTCCAGTTCATAGCCGGCAGGAATTTTCCGGCTTTTCCTCCAAATATCGAGAATGCCTCCAATCCATCGTGGAACGCATCGGAGAGAGCAAGCAGTTTCTGACGATTTTTCTGCAAAGAATCAGTCGTAGGATCAGCGTCAATTTTCGCAGATTGTTCGTTATATATATCAATTATGTTTTCCGCGTCGTTATGGAAAATATTAATTCCGAAAAACGACGGCATGCTCAAGTAAGTTCTCGAGAACGACTCCGTCGCCAGAATATTCGAGAAGTCGGGAATGCCGAAACTATCCGCTACAACAGTCTGATTTCGGTTATAGCCGAGATCCGTATTCCAGGTCAAATCGAGGGTTGCACCCTTCCAGAGCGGACGGGTAGTCTTTGCTTCCATCGTGGTTTTTTGCGTAAAGTTATCCTGATATACGCCGTTCGCCGGACGCTTGCCGGCCGAAGTTTTAAATCCGAAGAACGGGAATTTATCAGAACTTACAATCCGGAAATCACCATGCGGATTCGAAATCAAACCGAGTTGATATGCCGCACTCGGACCGAAATAATTTCTGTTGTCCTGCCCCGCGAAACTGCGCCAGAAGTTTGTAAATCCCGTATTGCCATAGACACCGGTATTTTGTGCTCCGTTAGTCTGATTGAAAGACAAGTCTATTTTATCATAATCAAAGAAGATGAATTTTACTACATCGCCCACCGTCGAGAGGAAACTGCTTCCGTTCGAAGTCTTCAGTTTTAGCGAATCTGCCGGCTGGTCAAGTTTGCTCTTGCCGCCCTTTGGTTGGTTCGGCTTCAGCCCTACACCGAAAAGTTTATCGCCAATACTTTTCATTTTGATACCGACTTTGAAACGAATCGTATTCGCAAAACTTGCACTCTTCGCAACATCTGTCAATGCAGGATCGTTCTGCATCGGATTGTTCCAGTTAAACGACGTCGTGTATGTTCCGCTCATATCGATCATTCTCGAATAATTTTGTCCGAAAGGTAATTGCGGAGTAATATTCAACGTTACGGTCTGCGTGTGCGTCATGTCGGTACCGAGATCGAGAATTCCGTTGTTAAAGAGAATCAATTTCGATAGTTCACTTCCGGACCGCTGCATTCCAAATTCATCAACTTCGAACGGCACAAGCGAACTCATCGTCGTAAAGTTATAGTCGAGACTCGGGCTGAGCAATCCGGACTCGCTAATACGCCAGTTAAACTGTGCCTGACGTTCGGCGGTAAAGTTTCTGATAACCGGACTTGGCACGGACAAATATCTGTTTTGCTCTGTTGTGCGGCTACGCGTCATCGAGAGTGAAGTCGAGAAATTGTTCGGCAGGAAATTAAGTTTCCAGGCATTATATAGTCCGACAACCGCTGCATCGTCTTCTACCCAGCCGAGCGGTTTGAGCGTCAAAATCGACGGAATTGCCAGCGAATATTGAGCCTGGAAGCGCCAGAGCCAGTACATTCGTTCGGCAACACTCGGACTGCGTTCCCATTCCTGACTTTGCGAATAATTCAACACAAGTTTATTTATTGTTTCGCGTACAAGCCAATGCCTAATCGGAATACCGAATTTAAAGCCCTGTATCGCGAAAGTATTCGTTACGCGAACCGTCTCGGAACGCCTACGTTCAGCATTCGCCAATGCCTTTGCTTCGGCATCGGATTGTCCGCTTAAAATTGCATTTTTATATACAGCTTGTGCCGCTTGTTCAACCTCGACATCGCTGTTTGTCATATATTGCGGTTTTTGCAGAGCCTCCGTGTGTGAATACGAGATCGGAATTTTCATTTCGCGCATCGCAGACGGAGCAAATTTTTCGAGATTTGCATTTGCCGAAACGCTCCAGTCCGTCGTTCTCGCACGAGTACCGTATTGTTCCTCGAGAGTGTGGAAGTTCGGTTGCGAATAATTTATCGCCGCCTTTATATTACCAAGATCGGCAAGTTTCAAATCTGCAGATGCCACAGCTCCCCAATCGGCGGAGTTCTCCGGCGAAAGCAATCGCAATTCGTCCACCCACATAGTTGTGGTTAGTTCATTCGGATATTGATCCGCAGTATTTGAGATACCGAATCCGACAAACTGCACACGTGTCAGCACCGGATTACCGCGAACAGCATAGTATGCACCGGCATCATCTTCTACCGGAAATTCCATGCGTTGGAAAGTTCCGAGCGAGTCGCGCAGTTGCTTTACGGCGGTAAGTTTGGCAAGCTCGATATCTACGCTCTGCCAACCGCGATAGAGTGGTTTGCGATATTCATAATAGTTTGACGAATCGATACCGAATCGGAAAATAGAATATGCCTTTGGAGTAGTTCCGCTCTCCGGCATTGAGCCATCGCCGTGAATAAAATATTTCAGGCGTTTATAATAGAAGTAATCATAAGTACCCGGGAAACGAACCGCCAAGCGCTCTTCGCCATGACGAAGGTTTGTTACTCCGATTGTCAGAGATTGCTCGTTCAAATCGACTTCTTTATTTGCGTCGCTGTTCATCGAACGCGGTGCCTTTACTCCCGGAGGCATTGTATAATAATCCGGTGCTTTGCTGTTTTCTTCTTTATTTACAAACGAAACAGACATTACGGAATCGTCTTCTGCTACATTCGACTGTATATTATTGTTACGTTTCCAATACGAACCGAGCAGTTTCCAATCAACGATTGTACCTTTGAACACACCGCCCTGGAAACGAACGCGTACATATTGCACATTCGAGAACAGCGGGCTACCTACCGTGCTGTTCGGTTTTCTGATCGGAATTCTCCATACGTAGTAACCTTTTTCCGGGTTACCGCCGACAATTTGCGGATTGTTTGTAGCGTTTGGCTCGAGGTTTACTTCATAAGTAAAATATCCGTCTGCCGTCGAAAGCGACTGACCGTTTGCCGTATTCAGGATTTCGGTATCAGGATAGCGTCCCGATTCGGAAACAGTTGCGTTGCCCTGATAATTGTTAAATGCAACGAAATCATCTTCGGTACGGTCATCATCATCTTTATAGAAATCAAACCTGTAGTTATCGCGTGCCGGATCTGCCTCGAGATTCAACGGATACGGATACGTGTCTCTTTCTTGGTCATCGCTTAACGCATCAATACCGAGATCCTCGCCCGAATCAATAATGTTATTCGGGACAGGATTCGCCTCTGTAATACCATCTTCGGTATCGAGCGAGCCATTCGGAATAATATCTTCGCTAATCTGCCCAAGATCGATATACATTTTCGTAGCACCCGGTTCCCACTGCTCGACCGACATCGTAATATCTACGTATTCGATATTGTCTGAGTCAAAATTAGTATTGAATGATGAAAGCAGACGCTGGAAACCGCCCCAGATTTTCGGTTTATTCAGCGGATTTTCCCAGAATGCATTTGCTTCGCTGAATTCCGGATTGGTCACATCAAGATATTCCGCGTTCATGTTATATATACCGCGGATAGACGGATCGAATTTTACGTATAGTGCACTAAGATTCGAACTTCCGGACGTGGTTTCGCGGTCTGGATATACATCTTTCACCGGAATACGCGGATAAGAATACTGATACCACATCGTCTTTGCACGATAGTAACTTCTGTCCCAGGCATCGAGTGCAATTGACGAATCGTTCGGTGGCGAAGCCTGTGTCCATTGAGTTGCGGAAATACCCAGCGAGATATACCGCTGCGAACTCTCAAAATCGTCAATATATGCTACGGCGGCACCGTTATCGGACGAAACATCGGAATAACACTTGTTCGGGGTCGGCATTACAATCGCCCACTCGCCCTGCAGAGCCAGCGACGATTTCGCCTTTGTATCATAGAACGGCAAAAAGTCCAGGGCTTTCGTTACCCACGGCATTTCCAAGTTTGTTTTAAGGTCAAATCCCATCATCGTGTTGGCAATCGGCTCGTCGCCGAGGCGGGCACGATACTGCACCGCCGACTGACTGTAGTGCATAATCGTAAAGCCGAGATTTGTCGAAGACGTTCGCGTTTTAAACAATTCATAATCAGCCCGCAAGCCGAGCAAAGTTTTCGTCGAAACGTTAAAGACGTCCTGAGCCTCGTATTCAATCCTTACATTTGCATTCGGCAAAGTCGCACGCGTGTTCATCAGCGTAACAATACCGCTCTGATAATCAACAGTGTAATCGACATTTTCGGTTAAAGTCGAGCCGTCCAAATATACTTTTACGGAATTTTGCGGCAAATTAAACGCACCAACCGAAATTCTGTTTGACGCGTTTCCGGTTACTTCGCCGGAAATCACAAACTTATCGCGCGAAGTATTCAGCCTCGCAACCTCATAAGTTGTATCATAAACATCTTTATATACATATTTGTCTGCGAGTTGTGGCGTGCCGAGTTTCTGGAAATAATCTCGTATTCCGTCGTCGAACGGACGCCGGCTCGGGAAAGTAATTTCGCCGCGGTATGTATCGAAAAATGGTGCCCGCAAATCGAACTTACCATCGCCCGGAGCAGTTCCCGCGGAGTTCGTCTGATCGACTTTAAATATGGTTACAAGTTTATCCGCTGCATCCGGCAGAACATCGATCGAGTCGCTTGTCGAGTTATAGTACCAGATTCCGAGTTTTGTTTCAGATGCGTTTACGTTGGTTGCATTTATCGAATATACGTTCTTCATCTGGCGATTCCACAGCGTTTTAAATCCCGGCTGCAAATTCGGACGATAGATCAATTTCAACACGAGAGTATCGTTCGTGCCAACGGTCGGGTCGGACGAGAACGTACCATAATAATTATCATCTTCTTTTTCGGTAGTCAAACCCTCGGTACGATATGCGACAGCATAATAGCGGTCGTTTCGCAAATTATAGATTGTAAGCGTACCGAGATTTCGATCTATATAGTATCGCGACGAATCGATTCGCACGAAATTTCCGCGCTCGACTTCGCCGGCAACTGCCATTGATGCCTTTATCGTCGTCGGATAGCGTTCGCCGTCTTTTCTTGCCGGCAGGTTCGCATACGCAACCGATTTTGCCGAAATCGGGTTATTCAGCGGGTCAGCAGAGGCTTCCCAGACTTCAATTTCCTTTATTCGGTTCTGAGCCGCAATCGGAGTATTAGGAATTACCGGAGTTGAATTTTTGAAGTAATCTTCATATATCTCGAAATATGCGGTATCGAGGAAAAAGTGGTTTTTAGCATAATCATACGGATGAATCGAGAACGGCGTCTTCGAGGAACCGCCCGTTACATTCATAGTTTTTTTCTGCCCGCGCTTCTGCGAAGCAATTGTTTTCAGGAAGACCGGTCCGAACTGAAAATCTGCACGTACGCCAAAGAGTGCTTCGCTACCGCTAATGAGAGACGACTGAGTCGGCAGAGATACATTTCCGATTTCTATCAGTTTGATAATATCATCATCTTCACCTTCGTAACCAATTTTGAACTTATTGCCCATTTCGGAGAAACGCCGCGTATTCCAATCGGTCGAAAGTTTAAGTTTATCGCCGATACCACCACTGATAATAAGTTTAATATCCTGATTAAACACCGGCGAAGACTGCGTCTGCCCAAACTGCGACACCGAACCAAGGCTCTGCGAATCCCAGCGCCAGCCAAGCCGCAGGTTAAGTTCGCCCTGCACATTAATATTTACGGTCGGTTTGCCGAACAAGTTCAGCACCGGATTCGGCGGAAGCGGGATTGTCAAACCGGTCGCGGCAGAAAGCATTTTGGTCAAGTCATTTCCAGTCAGCGCTTTTTTCAAATCATAAGTATTCGCAAGAGAATCTCGGATTTCATTCGTTATATACTGCTTGCGAATCTGCAAATAATCATCTTCCGAAAACATATACGGATCGTTAATCAGCACCGAATCGACATAATAATTATTTTGCAGAAATTGGAGGTTAGTATCGAGTTCCATCGCCTGCAGAAAATTCTGTGGCGTAATACCGCCGAAATCCCCGCCGAGTTGCTCCTCTATATCAAATCGTCGTAGCGGTGGTTCGCGCAGAAATGTCGGCTTATAGACTTCTTTCGAGGCCGATAGCGTATCGAGTTCAATATCTTCGAGTTGCAGCATAATCGGCAATAATGTTACGGCGGAGGACGCAACCGGCGCAGCAGATACAAGCAACGAGTTGTGGATTAGTTCGATTATCGAGTGAACTTGCGGATTTGCCGGACTTTCTGCCCGCAAATCTACAGAAGTAATAATCGCTATTAATGCGACGATTATCGCCATTAAGGTAAGTTTTATTCTGCTACTAATTTTATTGAACATCCGCAAAGATTTTCCACTTATTTCGAAAACCGTAAACAATATAACACATTATAATCCGAATTATGTTTGCAACATTATTCGTGGAATATAAAAATAACACTTTTTTTGCACAAATTCCGCTTGTTTTATCGTTTTTTTGTGCTTTAGTGTCTTATCTGCTTATTTAATGTAGTAACAGAACGTTCGATAGGCAATTGTTTTCATGTAAGTATCAAAATGATGTAGACGTCGCAAAAATAATTTAGTTTACAATTATTATTTTTGCCGAAAAAAATTTCGTTCTTAATAAATTATTGCAGATTATTCCGTATTTTTGCATCATTATTAATATAGTATTTTAATAAAAATATATATATTTACAATTTAATAACAACCTGAGAGAAGGTAAATGAAAAGAAGTTTTAACGCAATTCTCGCTTTGTTGATTTTCGGCTGCATGGGATTATATTCGCAGACAATTCCGACAGCATGGAATCTCGACACACAGGGCGACTATTCATTGACAGAATGGGCTGCGACAAACGCTGCCGGCACTTATCCGGCAAGTATGCGTTTCCATTTTATGGCGGTCAAAGATCCGAGCATTACAGTTGAGGGCACTTCCGACTATACCGAGGCATACAATTTGACTGCTATGGCGAAAGTCTATGGTCTCGGCGAAAACGGTATCGCATTTCAGAATAATTCGGGCGGAAAACAGGGCATGGCTTTGCTCGCTTTAAACACCAAAAACCGCAATACAATAGAAATCTCATGGACGGGACGCACAATCGCACTCAATGTCGGGCGAGTATTTGCAATTACCTTGCAATACAAACTGCCGAACGATGCCGGATGGACAACCCTGAACAGTTATGTAGAACAAAACAACGCATCGTCTGTTGCCGGCAGCAGCCAAGCAATTCCGGCAGTCACTTTGCCGGAAAGTCTCGAAGACCAAGACGTCGTATATCTTCGCTGGGTATACAACTATGTATCCGGCGGCGGTGGGCGTCCGAAAATCGGTTTTGACGATGTGCTGATTACCAGCCAATCAAACGCCGGTCTGCCGAAAGCAATTGCGCTGAAGGAAATGTCTTCCGAATTTGTAAGCGTAGGAGTACCGTTCAACTTTACGATTAAACCGGTCGGCGACGAAGGCACGACGAAAT
>JAQUZU010000149.1:0-1134 GCA_028691175.1 Candidatus Kapaibacterium sp.
ATAGCCGCCTTGCCGAGTTCGGCAATAATCGGCAGATATGTTGTAGAAATCTGTTGCTGAAGCACCTCTATGTTTTCACGCATTTTCGTCGCTGATTGCTTGGTTGCAAGCGTCGTAACTTGCTGACGATTTAGCTTTGCAAGCGTCTCTTCCAGTGCAAAAGTAGGAAAACATAAGTTCATCAAATATGTATGGACGCCGATATTTACGTCAAAGGAAATTACAATTACAATTTCTGACGATGGTGCCACCTGAACGAAATCCGCTTCCATCTCGAGACGCTCAAATTTGAATTTTATATCTGCAATTGAACGCCACGCTTCGTGCAAATTGGTCAGTGCATGCTCGATAATTTTGCTTACGACTGCCTGTTCTATCGCTGTGATTGTGCGAGGCTTCGGTTCTTGCTCGCCACTTCCGCCGAGAAGGCGTTCGACAATTGTTAATGCAAGTTGCGGCGAAATTTCCAAAATTCCGTTGCCGTCTGTGCCCTCTATGTCGAATACATACAAGCAGGACGGATTCGATACGGACAGAATAAATTCCGAATAAAACAACTGATCAACCGACGTAACTGTGATGCTTACAACTGTTTGCAATTTTGACACAAGATAATAGCCAAACACCTCCGCGAAACTCTCGTGGACTGTCTGCAAAGTCCTGACCTGATTTTTAGAAATTCGGTTCGGACGCCTAAAATCATAGTTCGATATTTCACCCTTGGTAACTCTGCCGGTTAGAATGTCATCAACCGTGACGGCTCCGGTAGTCATCTCATTGAGTAAACTATCAATCTCATTTTGTGATAAAACGTCATTCATTGTTCATTGCTTCCGTTGTTTTGCTTTACGAACGCTGTGTTACAAATTTCGGGATTGAAACCCTGCGTAAAAACATTTTGTGTTTCAGAAAAATCGGCTTAAGTTCTTTATGAAAAATTGATTCAAGCGAATCTCGCTGCGCAGTTACGACATCCATTGTTTTTAGACCGAAATACTTTGTAACATAAGAACGTACTTCGCTTTCTAAACGTGGATCGAGAGCGGTTGCAGCTGCGCCTTCTGCAGCGCCTTTTTCCGAATCAAACATGCGATATTCCAGACCGAGTTGAACTACAATAAACCAATCTAATGC
>JAQUZU010000149.1:1234-4351 GCA_028691175.1 Candidatus Kapaibacterium sp.
ACGCTTGGGGGAGAGAGAAACATCAAAAGCGAAGTATCCGGATAGGCTTTGCGTAGCGAAAGTGCCCCTTTGACGTCTACGTCGAACAATAGAAATTTTCCGCCGGCAATTGCTTCGTCGGTTTTGGATTTAATTGTTCCGTAGTAGTTGTCGAAAATTTCTTCATACTCAGCCATTCCGCCTTCTGCAATCAACTCTTTAAAGCGTTCAGTCGGCAGAAAATGGTAATGTGTCCCGTCAACTTCTCCCGGTCGTGGCGAACGAGTCGTCGCCGACACTGAGAAACAAAACTGCGGATATTTATCGAGTAGAAATTTTGCAACCGTAGACTTGCCTCCGCCGCTCGGCGAGGAAAGGATTAGTAAGTGCTTATTTTGCATATAATTATGCCTGTTATTTATTCTGTTGCGTTATCGTTTTCGCGATTTTCGTTTTTTTGCGGTTCCGGAGCAGCTACGAATAATGCTTTTGCAATTCTCTTACGCTTTTTGGGTGCGTCCGGAGAATTTCCCTCGGGCGTATCCAACTCAACTTTTTGGCTAAATCTGCGTTCATTCGGATTGTCATAGTACGAAGTGCGCGGAGCAGAATTTCTATACTTGTTTGCATAATTACCCATTGGAGCGTCGTTTCCGCGTTCATCGCTGTCGTAGCCGCTATAGGTTCTGCGTTCTTGCGGAGCATCGTTGTCGCGAGGCGGGCGAGGAGTAAATCCGCGGTTCTGTCCATGGTTGTTTCGATCTTGCCAGTTATTTCTCGTCTTGAAATTATTATTGTTATTCGACTTGTATGGTCTTCCGGTGTTATTGCCTGCTGAGCCTGTATTTTGTTTGCTGTAACCGCTCTTCGGCTGATTTCCCGGTTGTCCGTTTGGTTTTTGTCTGGATCCGCTTGGTTTTTTATAGCCACCCTGTTGCTGCGAATTACCGAATTTCTGTCCCGGTTTTTTGCTGAAATTGCCCCGGTTTTTGTCGTTTGGATACCTTTTGTTACCGTGTTTATCTTTCTGGTCTCGGTCTTGTACTGCATCCGGATTTTTTTCGCGAGCGAGTTTCGCTTCTTTTGCTCGTTGTTCGCGACGGATATGCTGTTCGCCGGTTCTTCTTTTCTTTTTAAAATACCAGTCGGTAATGTTGTCAATTATCTCGATCCATTCATCGGGATAATTAAATACGGAAAATGTCTTGTCTTCCTCGACCTGTTCTATTTTATCGGGGTCATTGCCGTCATTTTCCTTGATATAATTCTCATGAACCCAATAGGCGATTTTCCTCAGATCGTTCCTACTGTAAATAAACTCTCTGTCGTTCAGACGTTTGTATATAGTTGTTGGCATTGTGAAGTGAAAAATATGAAACAATAACTCTTATCCTCATAGTTGGATATATAAAAGTCGAAATAATTCAAAAATTATTGTAAAAATTATATAAAATATTGAAACGGCGGCGTGTTTTATTTGTAAAAATTCGGGAACAAAAAACTTGCACAGGCATTAAAAAGCAAAATACATGAATTTATTGCGTATTTCAGCAATATTGTTTCATTTTTTGCGTCTACAATTTTCAAAATATGGCGAGAAATTATCAGTAAAATGCAAGACAATAAAAGCAAATGGAATTACTTAAAACCGGAAATTAATCAGTTTATTCTGGATATAATCACTATATCGTTGGCATTCTATGCGTTCTTTTACTATCGTTTCGAGAGCGGTTTGCTTATTTCGAGCGTTAATAATCCGCAAGAAGGTATTGGTGTGGTAAATCTGGTTCTGCTAATTTATTGGATTATTGTCTTTGCGTGCTGTGGACTATATAAAAATATGTACGTAGTCTCGCCGTTCGAGGAACTCTGGCGGCTGATTAAAGCCTCGGTCGGGGGATCTGTCGTAATTTACTTCCTGATTTTTGTTGATAGTAACTCTATGCCGCGCATGAGTCTACTGCTTTATTGCTTTATGCTGATTTGTGCGACGTTTGCCGGAAGATATATTTCGCGGCGGATACAGACAGTGCTGCGAAAGCATCGCAAAATTGTCAATAATACTATTGTGATTGCCACTGCGAAACGAGCAAACGAAATTCTTCAGCAACTCGAGGGGGCTACAGCATGGGGAATGAAACCGCTCGGCTACGTTGAAATAGAAAAATCGGGCAAAAACTATAAATTTCCGCGTCTGGGCGACGTAAGCGAAATTGACAAAATTATCGCTGAAATCAAACCTGATGAAGTAGTTATAGCAGATGAAACCCGTAATCATGAATTGATGTTTGGTGTTGTCGCGAATTGTACAAAAAATAAAATAATTGTAAAAATTCCGCCGTCTTTGTATGATATTTTTACCGGGCAGGTGCGGACGTTTCCGATGTTCGGTATTCCGTTTATTGAAATTGACACTTGTCTGCTAAAGCCGTGGGAGAAAATCGTCAAACGGCTGATTGATATAGTGTTTAGTGCGATTGTGCTTATTGTCGGATTGCCGTTCTGGGTGTTGATTGCGTTAATTGTCCACTTAGAATCTCCCGGCGGAGTATTTTATACTCAACCGCGTGTAGGTAAGAACAGCGAGATTTTCAAAATATATAAATTCCGCTCGATGGTAAATAATGCTCAGAAAATTGGGGGAATATGGACAGCTGTGAATGACAGCCGTGTAACGAAATTCGGCAGATTTATCCGAAAAGCGCATCTTGACGAAATTCCGCAGTTCTGGAATGTTTTAATAGGCGATATGAGCATTGTCGGACCGCGTCCTGAGCAACCTACAATTGTTGAAAAATATATGAATGTTTATCCGATTTATGGACGCAGATTGCTCGTTAGACCCGGAATTACTGGGTGGTGGCAGATTAATTACGGACCACATCAGGAAAATTTGGAAGAGATTAAAAGCCGTCTCAAGGACGACTTCTACTATATTGAAAATATGTCGATAAAGTTAGACATCGAAATTATTATTCGAACCGTGTTTGTCGTGCTTAAGGGGCACGGGCAAGCCTAAAAGAGAGATCGCAAGATGAAAGCAATTGTTGTTATCCCAACTTACAATGAAAGTGATAATATAGAAAGTATTATCCGAAAAATTCACGAAGTAAAAAGCGATATGAGCATTCTGGTCGT
>JAQUZU010000150.1 GCA_028691175.1 Candidatus Kapaibacterium sp.
AACATCGCGGCTGCGTTTAATAACCTTTGCAAAATCTACTTTATATTCCGGAATTTCGATACCGAATTCATCGGCACGACTCAGGAAATTTCTATATTCAGCATTGCGCAACAATGCTTTCGTCGGGATACAGCCCCAATTCAAACAAATTCCGCCCAAATCGGCTTTTTCTACGCATATTACTTTTAATCCGAGCTGTGAAGCACGAACAGCGGCAACATATCCGCCGGGTCCGGCACCAATCACCAACAGATCACATTCTAATTGATTCATAATTTCTTTCAGATAATTATTATACTTACCGTTATTTTTTGTTTTTATAGACGCTTTACAACAGAAATAATTATATTATTTCATCCTGTTTTGCTTCAAACTCTCGAAGTTGCCGAATAATACTTATCATATCTGACGGCAAATCCGAAGTAAATGACACATAATCGCCGGTTACCGGATGATAAAATCCAATATTCCCGGCATGAAGCATTTGTCGATTAATCTGCGCAAGCAGTTTTTCGTAAAATAATTTGCGCCGTCTGATATGTCCGCCACAAATTACCGTATCGCCACCATAAAGCGGATCTCCAAACAAAGGATGTTTGTTGTGCGAAAAATGCACACGAATTTGATGTGTTCGCCCGGTACGCAGATGAACTTTCAGCAACGTCAAATATCCGAAACGCTCAAGGACTTCGAAATCGGTAATCGACGGTTTGCCACCCTTTGCGAGTACCTCAAATTTCTTGCGGTTACGTGGCGAGCGTCCGATATCACCTGTAATAGTACCGGAATTTTCTTTTACGTCGCCCCATACAAGTGCAAAATATTCTTTATTAACGGTGCGTTCGGCAAACATTCGCTGCATTTTTGTCAGGATTGAAGTTTCTTTTGAGATAATCAGCAGGCCGGTTGTATCTTTATCGAGGCGATGCACAAGTCCGGGTCTGACTGCGTCAGAAGCAAATACTTTTCCTTCATCCTCAGACGAAATTTCTTCATTATCTTCATCGTCATCGTCTTGTAATTCTACTTCTATGTTTTCGCGAACTCCGAGATGCCACAGCACGGCATTTATTAATGTATGATCACGATTGCCGAACCCCGGATGAGTAACCATTCCGGCGGGCTTATTTACAATTAAAAGATAATCGTCTTCGTAGATAACCGGAACCGGTATAGCCTGCGGTATTAATTCGAGAGGGGGAAGTTTAATTAAAGTACACTTGACAAAATCGCCTCCCTGCAATTTGCGACTTGCCTTCGTAACTTTGTCATTTACAAATACATATCCCATATCGATTGCTCGCTGGACACGATTTCGTGTAGTATTTACAATCGAGTTTGTCAGATACACATCGACTCTGACAGGTTTTATTTTAGACGGAATCGAGAAAGTAAATTCTTTCTCAATATATCCTTCCGGTATTTCTTTAAACATTTAGCACATAATTTTTTGGTCATTCAGTTTAATGCTTGCAAAAATACAAAAATTCCCGGAAAATCTCGGCACTTCTTGTCCGACAATCTGTTTTCTTTTTACTTCTTCACCTCTATTTCAATACTAACACGACGTTTTTCGAGGTTTTCGATATTAGGCGTTGCATCTTCGCCTTCGCCTGAGATCTCCCATTTAATTCGATCGCGATAAGCATCATACAGGTCGTTTTCGACCAGCATATATGTCTGCAATTCTTTTGCAGTATAATATGCCCGAAGTATAGACAAAAGTTTATTATCCATGACCGTTCCGCGACTAAGCGTCAAATTCATTTCCGGATCATCGATATCTCGTTCGGCATATTTTGCATTACCGGAAATCGGTCTCGGATCTGCAAAGCCTTTAATTTTAATAACAATTTGCTCCGTCCCGAGAGCACATTCACCGGATAGTAATTTCAATTTTTGCATTACAAACTGTAGCAAATTCCGAAAAGCACTGTCGACAGAATCCGCCGAAGCGTCATATTCTTTGCCCGGATATTCAATATATCGCGTAGAATCCGCTGTGCCGAGGAGTTTCATTTTAAACTTATTTCGCATTGACTCGAGATTATCCAAAGTATTCGGGAAATAATACCCTGAAACAAAAAACGGAATATCGTACCGTTCGAAATAATATTTATCGGATGTATTTACCGGGTCGAAATCAGCTACAAATTTTATCACACTTGTATCCGAACACGGCACGTCAAAATCAATAATTTCTTCCTTGCCGCTGCACTTGTTGTCAAATTTAATTTTATATGAGTTATTCGGCAAAACCTCAAACCAATACTCCTCGCCGGAATACAGCACAAGTGTACTCAGAAGCGTTCCGTTACCCTGATATAATTCGACAGAAGTTGTATTGATATTGTCGGTATTTGTGCCACCGATTTTACCGGTAATCACCGCAGAACCACACATATCAAACGAGTAAATATCGTATCCGCCACAGCCACCGGCTCGATTAGACGACAGAATAATTTTTCCTTCGTGCATTGTCGGTCCGTTATCGTCGGCATCCGAATTGATCGGATATGCCAGCAAACGCGGGTTGCCCCACCTGCCATTGCCAAAATAATCTGCTCGTACAATGTTAAATACAGAATCGTTTTTAAATCCGGTCGAAGCATATAGCAAACTTCCATCATTTGTTATATACGGCGATATTTCGCGTTTTCGCGTATTAATTGCGCCGCCTAGCGAAACCGGATTCGACCAACCTCCACTGCGTAGGCGTCTCGAAACAAAAAGATCTGTTTCGCCGATTGTTCCCGGTCTGTCAGACGAGAAAACCAGCAATTTTCCATCATGCGAAATTGCAGGATGAGCTTCGTAACTCGGTGTCGAAACATTGAATTTCAGTGGTTCGGGCGTACTCCATTTGCCGTCTGTCTTAGACGCAAAAAAGATGTCTCGATGTTTTTTTTTATCGCCGGCAAGTGCCGCAAAATACATTTCCAGACGATTATTCAACGTATCGAAATAGAATGCAGGCGTTCCCGGATTGAACACATTTTCAGCGTTTGCAGGGAATTTATTGTCTTTTTCCGGTGCTTCGAACATTCCGTCCTCGCGGATTTTCGATTGATAGATTTTCTCTATCGAAGCATCGGTTTTCTTATCTTTCGATACATTTGTAAAAAATATTTTGTTGCCATATACCACGGGCAAATAATCATCGCTTCCGGAATTTAGCACGCTTCCGATATTTCCTTCGCTGGGAGTTTCAGCACACGGATCCGTCGATTTACAAGAAACCAGCCCAAGAATGGCTATTATTATGCAATAATTGAATATTTTCATCATATTTTCTATCTAAAATGTCTGTTTTTTCAAAAATTTCAAATTAATATTTTTCTATATATAGTTAAGCAAACAATGTGCCTAAATGTAAAAATTAATTCTTGTTTGTCTAAAACGAAATAGTTAATTTTGTATTCAAAAAACATTGCAACCAATCTTGGTTATTGTTATTAACAGTTTAAATGAAAAAATTTACTTTTTGCTTTCTCGTTTGCATATTTTCTGTTTTTCATGGCAGAAATATGGCGTATTCCGCCGAAATACAAGAAAAATTAGACTCTTGCGTGCGGTATATCCAACAAATGCAGGATTCGCTTTTTATACCGGGAATGCAAGTTACTATTATGCAGGATAATGTTGTGCTCTGGTCGAAATCTTTTGGCTATACAGACATAAACAAGAGGACTCCGGTTCGCTCCTACACAAAATTCAGAATCGCAAGCCTATCGAAAATGCTAACTTCACTTTCAGTAATGAAATTGCTGGAAGAGCATAAAATCTCGCTTGATTCGACAATTCAAACATATTTGCCAAATTACCCGAAAGCAGAATTTCCGATTACAATTCGAAATTTACTAAGTCATACTTCCGGCATAAGACATTACCGCGGAAACGAATTTTCGAATCCGAACGGCTATAAAACGATGACCGGCTATATGAATATATTTAAAAACGACACATTACTTTTTCAACCCAACACAAAATCCGCATACTCAAGTTATGGTTACATTATTCTGGGTGCAATAATCGAAAAAGTATCCGGAGAATCTTTCCCGTCGTTTGTGTCTGAAAATATTTTGTCGCCGCTGGGATTACACCGTATTATGCCGGACGCAATGAAAGAAAAAATCAGCAATCGCACAAAATTTTACACAATGGATAAAAAAGGAATCATTCGCGAATGTCCGCCATATGACATGTCTTATAAACTTTCGACAGGCGGCTATCTATCAACGAGTTACGATTTTTCGAAATTGTGTTGCGACCTAATGGACGGCTGTGTTTTGAACGATTCGATAGCTGAAATTTATCTTACTCCGGTTACTTTAAACGACCGAACAG
>JAQUZU010000151.1 GCA_028691175.1 Candidatus Kapaibacterium sp.
TATTTCCAAATCTTATGATTACAATAGTACGATTTTTTTTAGAAATATCAAAATAAAATTTCATTTTTTTACATTTTGTCAGGCAGCAGAATAATGAAAATAGAGAAAATGATATTGCCTCTGCTGCATTTGACGCGTTTTTCCACTAATTAGTTTATTTGTTCGTCTTAATTTTTTAACACACACTAGTTTCAGAGGTCAGCATGCAGGCAGAGACACAAAATCAGCCGCCTATTTTCAGTTCCGCCCGCGGGACAGCAGTAAATATTTTGAGTCGCTTTGAACGAAGCGACGCCTATTTGGACAAACTTTTAGACTACGAATATCGCACCAGCGGGCTTAGTGCTGTCGACAGTGCGTTTATGACTGAAATTCTCTACGGGGTAATTCGCCACAAGAACACACTCGATTTTGTCTTGAACGGCTTCTACAACGGCGACTACATGAAGTGCATAAATCAAATCAAAAATACGCTGCGAGTCGCGCTTTATCAGATTATGTATCTCGACCGAATTCCCGTTCATGCAGCAATCAACGAAGCAGTCGAACTTGCCAAGCGTATTCAGGGGCAACGCCTTGCCGGCTTGGTCAATGGAGTTTTGCGAAATATTGCACGCAACCTCAACAATATACGTTTTCCGCAGCGCGAGGATGATCCGATTTACTATCTGACGGTTATGCAGTCGCACCCACGGTGGTTGGTGCGCCGCTGGGTTGCTCGTTTTGGCACAGACTGTGCAGAACTCTTCATGAAAATGGATAATGAGCGTCCGGCCACAACGATTCGCGTGAATACGCTACGTACTACAGTTGCAGAAATTGCAAAAATTTTGCACGAGCGAAATATTGATTTTACTACTTCTAAATATTTGCAGAACACTCTGATAATCACTAATCCGAAAATAAAAGTACCGGCGATGGATTTGTTTGCCGAGGGATTTATTACGATTCAGGACTCGAGTGCGTCGCTTGCTACAACGCTTACCAATGCTCAACCCGATACAATGATTCTCGACCTCTGCGCAGCACCCGGCGGAAAAAGTTTTCTGATGGCTGAAATGTCGCGAGACCGTGCGAAAATCGTTTCACTTGATAAGTTTGAGGCAAAAATCCGCATCATGGACGAAAACATAGAACGAATGGGCTATCGCTCAGTTTGCCCGCTTGCAGGCGATGCAACAGATTTCCCGACATCGGAGCAATTCGACTTGGTTCTGGCTGATGTGCCGTGTTCTGGGCTGGGAGTTCTATCTAAAAAGCCTGACATAAAATGGAAACGCGAACGCGAAGACATCTACGAACTTGTTAAACTTCAGCGCCAAATATTGGAGCACGCCGCGTTGCTTGTAAAACCCGGAGGGGCACTGGTATATTCGACCTGCACGACCGAACCGGAAGAGAACACGGAAAATATCGCATGGATGCTGGAAAATCACCCGGAATTTCATCTCGTTCCTGCCGAGAAGTATTTACCCAAAGAAGTATGTACAGACGGCATGATGCAAACTTTTCCGTTTCTTCATAAGATTGACGGTGCTTTTGCCGCAAGGCTGGAAAAAGAATAGAAAACGGGCAATTCACGCAAAATACTTCACTTTTTTACATATTATCTGCGCATAAAAGTTTTGCGCGCCGGAATTTTGCCGGCACTCGGAATAGCAAATATTAATTCGGTACCTTTGCCGGATTCGCTGTTTATAATGATTTCGCCCCCGTGCATATCTACTACATGCTGCATAATCATGGTGCCGATTCCAAATCCGCCCTCCTTCGCACCGGTAGTAAAATATGGAGTAAGCATTTTTGATTTAGTCTTTTGATCCATGCCAACGCCGGAGTCGCGAATAACAAAGCAGACGTTCTTTGCATCCGAATAATTGCTGATGCTCACAGTTCCGGGTTTGCCCTTCAGGGCACGGGTCGCGTTCTCGATTGCATTGCGCAGAGCACGAATCATTTTCGGCTTATCGCATATCACCGGCATCGGAATCGCCGCAAGCACAAATTCGACATGCGGAAACATATTTTGATCAAACTCCGAGATCACTTCCTTGCAGATTTCCTGTACGTCATACTGCTGTTTATCGAGACTATCCGACCGCCCGACAGTTACAATATCGCGAACACGCTGGATTAGGACATTTACCTGATGAATAATTTTCTCGCGACGTACATAATTTTCGTTCTCCGGTTCGATGCTGAGTTGCTCCGCATTCAGGCGAATTGTAGATAAATTTGTCTGCATATCATGTGCAAGCGATGCCCAGTTATTCAATCTTTTTTTCTCTAATTCCTCCGTAATATCCATACCGTTTATTACAATACCGCGAAGACGTCCGGCAAAATTTCGCAAAACGACAGCACTGAAAAGCCACTCTTTCGGATTATTTTCATTATTGATAATGATTTTTTGCTTAGCAGAATCCCGATTGGCGAGCACGAACGAAATCCACTCCTTTATATTTTGCAAGCCGGTGCCTACACAGTAGTACAGTATATTTTTATGCTTCGGAATACTCTCGGATATGCCGATTAGTTCCTTTGCAGCACGATTTGCACGAAGAAGTTTTCCGCCTTTGTCCAATATGAGAATTGCCCCACGCCCGGAATGTTCCTGCAATATATCAAGCAACTTTTTCTGCTTGCGATAATAGTGCAGCAAGACGACGACAACAACCATAAATATCAACGGGATAAGTATATTACCCGCTTGACGGTAAAAGCGAGTGAGAAGCCATAATTTATTATCATGACGCACAAGCACAAGCGAAGTTTCATCTGAAGTAATAATGATATTATGTCCGGCAAAACCTGCGTCCAATTCATCAGTTCTAAAATGTTTGCCGATTGGAAGATAATCGATTGCATTAATTGTGCCGGAGGAGGTCTCGAAACGGACAAGCCCGTTGCGGAAAAACACTATTGCGTTGCCGCCTCTCAGGGCGAATTTATATGGTTCGATAAGGCGCTCATTCAGAAAAACGGAGTATATCTGTTTGCCGGTCTTGAGGTTCTGCAATCGAATATAATTTTCTTCGTCTGTCTTGAGATAAAGAGCACACAGTACCCCGCGTAAGTGCATAATCTCAACTAAAGAAATATTTGCCTCTACCCAACTCTCAAAAATAATGCCGTGCGAAAGTGTAATTATTTGCACGAGGGTGCTGTTGCCGTAATTCGCCCCACCGGACAATACAACAACCGTATCTCCCCAAATGCATAATTTGCTATTCTCATAAGCCGCGAGTTTCGAAAGTATTTCCGACTTCCCGTTGCGAATAATATTCAGGTTCATGCCGGATTGAGTAATTGAAATATATGCAATCCGCGTTGTATGTGCTTTTTTTTTCAGGAATTTAGCTTCAGTTACGCCTTCGGCAACAGGCTCGGCAGTAAATGAATTTCCAAAATCTACACGATATAACCGCCGAGACACAAGCAAAAGCACTTCATTACCACTTATATCGGCAAAAATCGCTTTGCCGTTGGGCGAAATATTCGGCAAAATTTTGGAGTGCATTTGTCCTGTTTTATCGACTAAAATCAACGTATACAGGCTGTCCGACTGTGCTAAAATCAGCATATTATCGCCTGCAAGCACCGCATCAGCAATATCAATGTTTCCGAGGTGAACTATCCGGAGCGAACCGTCCTTGCTACGCACTTCGAGCGTCGCCTCCTCGTCGATAAACTTTTTTTTCAGCAAATATCCGCTTGAAGCACCGGTTGGAAACGCGCGCCCGCTTTCAATAACTTTGTTCGGAGAAAACGTAACCGGATATGCGCGATCGGCTTTCGCCACGCACGCCGCCAGAAAGATCAATATGGACGCTATTATTTTCATTTTTCGGCTTGCACCACGCAAATGGCTTCTACACCCTGCGAATTTCCAATATATCCGAGCCGTTCGCCCGTCTTTGCTTTTACATTTACGAGGGATTCGTCGAGTCCGCAAATTTCCGCTATATTCCGCCTGATATGTGCTTTATATGAGGATAACTTCGGAGTTTGAAGCATAATAACCGCATCTATGTTGACCAACCGGAGACCACGAGAGTGCATAATTCGGAGCGCCTCCGCAACAAACTGCCGGCTGTCCGCACCTTTATATTTTATATCTGTATCAGGAAACAGGTCGCCGATGTCGCCCGCACCGCAAGCGCCAAGAATTGCGTCCGTAAGTGCATGCAAAAGAGCGTCGCCGTCGCTGTGTGCAACACAACCTAGTTCGGATTCTATTTCTATACCGCCGAGAACAAGACGTCTTCCTGCCTCTAATCTATGTAAATCGTTACCAATTCCAACCATAATATTTCCTTATTTTTT
>JAQUZU010000026.1 GCA_028691175.1 Candidatus Kapaibacterium sp.
CATACCGGAATTTTTCGCTGACATTCCTCGAAATGTTCGCTTTAAAGGGAATGTCCGATGCGGAAATTGCTCGGCGAATTCGATTTGAAAATCCGTCGCAAATCATCGAGCAATACAAAAAAGGTCGCGGAATAATTCTGCTTTCGGCGCACTACGGTAATTGGGAGATGATGGCGCTTGCCGGAAAAGTCTGGCTCGGATTTAATAATTTGATACCTGTAAAGCGGTTGAAAAATTATTATGTAGATGATATGGTGAATGAAATCCGCGTTTATAACGGAAACCGGGTGGTAAATATGGATCGTGCCGCATTTACAATCATTAAAACACTTAAGCAGGGCGGGGCACTTGCATTGCTCGCAGACCAAGCGGCACACGAAGGCAAAGATATTTACGTGAAATTTTTTGGGCGTCCTGCTCTGACTTATGAAGCACCGGCAGAACTTGCTCTGAAGTTTGATGTTCCTTTTTTCGAGTGCTTTTGCGAACGGCAAACCGACGGCACGTACATAATTCGGCAAAATTTTATTGATACTTCAGATCTTGACTACAGCAAAGAAAATGTGCGAATTTTAACACAGCGACATGTGAAAATTCTTGAAGATCAAATAAAAAAAATACCGGAGCAGTGGGCTTGGATGCACAAAAGATGGAAACATTCCGAAAAATGTAAGGAAAATCTCTGAAATGAGTAGCGACGTAAAACGAATTCTTGTTATTCAAACGGCATTTATAGGCGATACGGCTCTGGCACTGTTTTTCGCTCAGCGACTAAAGAATAACTATCCGGATGCGGCAATCGAATTTGTCGCCACTCCGATTTCGGCGGAATTTGTTTCAAAAGCAAAATGTATCTCGAAGTGCTATGCGTATGATAAACGAAAATCCGATGCGAAATTTGCCGGCATAAAAAAGAAGGCAGAGGAGATAAGCCAAAGCGGAAAATTCGATTTGCTGTTTTGCCTGCATAAATCTTTGCGGTCGAGTTTGCTCGCAAAACATATTGACGCAACAACGAAAATCGGTTTTGAAGATGCCGCCATTTCCTGCGTTTATGACCGGAAAGCAAAGTATATCCCACATTTGCACGAAATAGAACGCAATGCCCAACTGCTTGAAACATTTGAACTTAGCGATACAAACAATTTGCCGGAAATAAAGTTTTCCGAGGTACAGTTCCCGAAGGAAATTCGGCGGTACATAGATGATTTGAAATTTATTAAATCGGTGCTGATTGCTCCCGGTTCAGTCTGGAATACGAAGAAGTGGTTGCCGGAATATTTCCGCGACACCGCACTGAAACTGGAAAATTTCGGCTATCGGGTCGGGGTAATCGGAGCGAAGAATGAAATGGAACTATGCAATTATGTGGCAACAGCGTGTAGGGGAGCGAGAAATTTCGCCGGAAAAGTTACGCTTGCGGAGACAATTGCAATTATGAAATACTCGAATCTTGTGATTTGCAACGACAGTGCACCGACACATCTCGCGATGCTTGCCGGCATTCCGTCCGTTACTATTTATGGAGCAACCGCACCGCTGTTCGGATTTTATCCGCGAGGGCTAAATTCGGTCGCTGTGTGTGCCGAGGACTTGGAATGCCAACCCTGCATGATTCACGGCTCTGACCAATGTCCGCGGCACGAAAAAAAATTATGTTGCCTGAAGCAGGTAACGCCGGAAAGAGTTGCCGAAATTGCCGAGAACATTTTGAAAAACAGCAGATGAAATCTATTCCTTTGGCATACCTTTGATAAAAACACGAAAAACCGGATCATCTTCGCAGTCCGTGTTAAAACTTATGGCACCGTGGAAAAGTTTCTTTTCGGTGGGCGAGAAAGTTACAGAAAGTTTCGTCGCGACTCCGGGCTCAAGTATGTCGCCTGGTTTCAGATTGACAGTCAGATTTCCGTCCGAAATCGATAAGTCTTTGATTGTTATAGGTTTATCTGTTGAGTTGGTAAGCGAAACATCTTGTGTATAATGTTGGGTAGTCTCAAAATTAATGAAAACGAGGTACTCGTTCGGTGCAAACGAAATCGGATAAACGATATTGCATTGAATGAAAATATACATTTCCTCCTGCTGCGGGATATTCGTATAGATTGCAACGGCTTTTTTTACGTTGCCTTTGTAACCCGTGGTACGAAAATTGATTGTAAGGGTTGCGGTGTCTCCGGCAACAATCGTATATTTGTCAAGTGGCGTCGAAGTGCATCCGCAGGCGGGTTTGATATCGGTAATACGCAGAGTGTCCGTGCCGGGATTGGTAATTTTTACTTTAGCGGAAATGATTTTTTGCTTTGGAGAGACATTTCCGAAGTCATATAAATAATTATTATCAAGTCCTGAAAATAATATTTGTGGTTGCGCGTTTATATCTAATAAAAAAATTAGGAAAAAAAATGAAGTAATAAACAAGTTTTTCATGTGAGATTTCCGAAAAATTTTATAAATTCGAAAATATAAAACGGATAACCGAACAAAATATTAGAGAAGTTAAAAAAAATGATTGATGAAACCGAACAAAATATCATAGAACTAGTAATTGCAGATGATCACGAATTAGTAAGATCGGGAATTATCCGAGTGCTCAGTGTGTTTAAACAGATTCAGGTTGTAGGCGAGGCCGCAAACGGAGTCGAAGCAGTCGAGATGATTGAAGATCTAAAGCCGGATGTGGCTCTGATCGATATTTTAATGCCGCAAATGGACGGCGTGGGAGTAGTGAAAATCCTGAAAATGCATCATTGCGAGACAAAACTCGTGATGTTGACTGCGTTCGAGGATTTCTCGTATATCGATAGGGCGCTGATTGTCGGTGCGGACGGCTATCTCGCAAAAGATATTAACGGAGCGGAACTCGCGGATGCGATTAAAACGGCTAATCGCGGGAAACGCGTCTTTAGTTCGACGATTTTGCAGATGATGAATGCACGAAAAATGAACTTGAAAGGAGATGGGGCGTTTGTAGCAATCACGCACCGTGAACAAGATGTTTTGAATTTAATCGCGGACGGAAAAAGCAACAAGGAGATTTCGACCGAATTATTTCTCTCGGTACGTACGGTCGAGGCACATCGTGCTAACCTTATGATGAAATTAGGTATTACAAGCACGGCCGGGCTGATTCGCTACGCCGTGATAAATTATCCGAAATAACCATTATGTGTTAAATTACGTATTTCTACGTAGAAAAAAATAAAATCAAAGACGTAATTTTGTACCTTGGATAGGAAGCGATATGAAAATTAATAAATCAAATAGCGGATTTTATATGGCAAGCTTAAAGAAAATATTTGCGAATTTGTTAATTGGAACGGCATTTTTTCCGATTGCACTCGCGGTAGCTGAGGCACAAGATGCAACAAAGAACGTCGGAATCGGTACTGATACCCCGAATGCCTCGGCTCTGCTGGACTTAGACGTTTACGATAATGTAATGTTTCCGACTAAACTCGGA
This sequence comes from Candidatus Kapaibacterium sp., assembly GCA_028691175.1. Classification (GTDB taxonomy): domain Bacteria; phylum Bacteroidota; class Ignavibacteria; order Kapaibacteriales; family UBA2268; genus CALLXS01. The sequence goes on from JAQUZU010000026.1 coordinate 3,464, forward strand.
TTGCTTATCCCGCGTGTAAGTCTTACCGGTACAAACGACCAGGCTACAATTGCGTCGCCGGTGGTGAGTCTGCTTGTATATAATATCAATACGACGGAGGGAGCATATGCGATCGTTCCGGGATTTTACTATTGGGGTGGCTCGGACTGGATAAAATTATCGACTAATACTGAAACCAATACGTATCTTCCACTTGCCGGAGGTACGATGACAGGTGCGATTAACGGAATTACCGATCTTACAGCTACCGGAAACATTTATTTTTCCGATCTTATTCCGGGTAAATATGTCGTTACTTCCCCGGCCGGGCAACTTGCGACAACCGATTTGCCGACCTACTCTGCCGGAACGGGAATTACCCTGACACCGCAGACAAGTCCAACCGTGAATACAGTAATTGCAGCAAATGCAGACGAAGCAATCTGGAATGCGGGAAAACTTCAGGGAAAAACAATTGATCCAACTGCACCGACTGACGGACAGACTATTGTCTGGGATCAAACTTCGCAAACCTGGAAGACGACAGCATTACCGGTTACAAATACGCCGGACAGAATTGCATTCTTTAATTCTACCGGAAATATTGCGACAAACGATCATTTGCGCTATGATGCGACAACTCAAAGAATCGGAATCGGTGTAGCAGCTGCTTCCGGCATTTCGCAAGCGGTGCAGTTGAATGACGGAAATTTCTTTCTTACCCGTACTTCAGGAAGTGATAATGCGGAATTGCGTTTTGGTGCCGTAAATAGTGGGGCAGCAGGGTGCTATATAGGAATAAAAGCAATAAATGTTAATCCGGAAAGTAACGCAAATAATTCGCATAATACGTATATTTTGCCGGTTGAACGTGGAACGCAGGGGCAAGTCCTGAGCGTCGGAAGTGTTAATAATAGTGAAGTACAATTGGCTTGGGGGGATATTCCGAGCCTTCCGTCCGGAACGGCGCAGGGGCAAACATTAAGATATGACGGTACAAATTGGGTAGCAAGCGATGTGCTTACGATTGCTCCGGCTATTGCCGATCCTGCTACTCCGGCGACGGTTACTGTAAGCGGCAATTTAAATGTTACCGGCGAAATTGATCCGGTAGCGATTATAATGCAGCCGCAGGAAACTGCTCCGACGGCAACCGAAGGAAAATTCTATTACGATAATGCTGCAAAAAAAATTAAAGTGTATGACGGAACAGATTGGAAAACAACTGCCACTACCGACGATCTAGCATCATCGGCGGCAGTCCCGACCGGTGCGATTATGCAGTTTGCCGGAGCAGCTGCTCCGACAGGCTGGCTGCTGTGCAACGGTGCTGCGGTAAGCAGAACAGAGTATGCGGCATTGTATGATGTAATTGGCACAACTTATAGCGCCGGCAATAGCGACGAGACTACATTTAATCTGCCGAACATGCAGCAACGTTTCCCGTTGGGTGCTACCGGAAGTGAGGCACTTGGTACGACCGGTGGCGATGCAGAAGTAACCTTGACAGAAGCACAAATGCCGCCCCATTCGCATAGAATAAAATTGGCGGCGCCAATGCCGACCATACCTGACGGTGAAACCGCTGAGGTATCGATGTGGAATCCTGCCGGACTAACAAATGCCGGATTGCAATTTCATGGGGTTGGTGGTAGTACTACCTTCTCTACATCGTGGAATACAACAGGACCGCCACCGACCAGGTATGATCTTCTTACGAATGATGCATATAATGTATATCTTTCGGCATGGTTTAATATTGATAACGATATTTATAGTCCTGGTCGATCCTGTCTTCCTTTGAGATATACAGATGGTTTCACGCCGACGGAGAATAATCCATGGCCGTATTTCGTATATTTAAAAAAGAATAACGTTATAGAGGCTACCGGCGGTGCAAGTGAAACTGCAACAGCTGCAGAACCGCACAACAATATGCCTCCGTATATTATAGTAAATTATATTATTAAGTACTAAAGCGAAGTGAAGAAGCGAATTAACATATTGACGAAATTGTGGCTTTTCGTGCTGTTTGCAATAGCGGGAACGGTGGGCACAAGTGCGCAAAATTCGCTTTTCAATATCGGAAATTCCGCAAAAATGAAGTTCTCGCGTGGAGCGGTTGCCCGCATTAACGGCGACTACACTGTAGCAGAAAATGCGACCGTAACGCAAAACGGAACGATTACCCTGACAGGCAATTTGACTAATAACGGTACGCAAGTTGCCACTGAGGGCGGATGGATATTTATCGGCGACGCAATATCTCTGATTTCCGGCTCCGGTAGCACGCAATTCTACCGCGTATTTGTAAATAAATCGAACAAAACAGATGAAGTGCAACTAAATCTTGTGCCATCCGGTAGTAACGGTTTTTTGGTATTACTGAATGGAACTTTCCACATAAACGGCACTTCGGTTTATAGTCATCCGATATTTGTATCAAGTAGTGGCCGGATTGAAATCCCCGGTACTGCCGGTTTTTGGCTTGAAAATGAAAATGTAATCATCACTTCTTCAAATGCCGATATGCTTCTTGCGGGCTTGCTGAAAATTGATGCCGGCATATTGAATATCGGCTCGGAGGTAGGTCATGCTCTTCGATATAATGGTGATGCGACTACGACCGGAGAATTGCAAATTGCCGGTGGCGAACTGAATATCGCCGGCGGTCTTTTCGCAAATGAAAGCGGGAAAAATCTTGACTTTATGCAAACCGGTGGCGAACTGAACATTGCGACAGCAGGTGAATTGACGAGTGAAGTGTTTGCCCTTGCAGAAAACGATAAAATGACTGCAACCGGTGGCGAGATTGTTTTGAAAAATACTTCAAGTGTTTATGCAGAGTATTACGTGGCAGTAACTGACGAAAATGCAAATATTTCCGCCGGACACACTCTGAAAATTGATGCCGCGACCACGTCCGCGAATGCAACTTTTGATATTAATACGACGGCTGCAGTCGGCAATCTGCTTATGACCGGCACAAATAATCCGATTGTTAAAATCGGCGGACGCGATTTGACTGCTATGGGCGATGTTACCGTTGCCGGTAGCGGTATCGGGCTGTTCAATCAAAACGGCTTCGACGTGAAAGTCGGCGGAAACTGGAACCACAATATTGCTACAAACAGCGGTTTGGCTCAGAGCAATAAAAGTATTGTTTTTTTTGGCAGCGGAGCACAGGCGATTAATACGACCGTTCCCGATTTGAAACCGGAATTTTCGCGATTGATGCTCGATAAAGATGCCGGTACTGTAGTATTGAATGCCGATATAAGCATTACTAGTTCGCTACGACTTATTGGCGGAGCGGGCAAGCATTCGCTGCTTGATCTGAATGACAATAATATTACTTTATTGCCTGCTGCAAATGTTTATGCGGCAATCGAAGAGACAGGTGCAAATACTTTTTTGTCCTTGTTTGACAACACGCATTTCATAACCAATACCGGTATATCACTCGACACAACAAAAGGCAGATTGGTCAAAATGATTGCTTCGGACGATAATGTTACCAATTTGGACAAAATTTATATGTTCCCTGTCGGTGGAGGAGAAATTTACTCGCCTTTGCAGCTTACTCTGAAAGCAAACAGATTTAGTTTTACACCGTCTCAAGCCAGAAATATCAGCATAAAAGTTGTTCCACAGGAACACCCGTCAGTAGAAGTTACCGGACGTGCGCTTCAGAGATATTGGAATATTGGCACAAATAATATTGCGATGTCGCCGGGCGGCGGAACGGTTCAAATTTGGTATAGTTCAACTATTGCTTCCGGGAGCGAGGGATATTATCATGTGTTGCTTTTTGCCCCTTCATATAATAATCCTGACGGCTATTGGCATATCGACCCGGGAGTAAATTCCGATGTGGTTGACTTTAACCTGAAGACGTTTTATTCGCAGGAAAATAATTGTATCAATGGCGACTGGACTGCCGGCGAACCGTCGGTAGCAAGTGCTGTGTACTATTCACGTAAAGACGGCTACTATGATGATCCGAATACATGGTCAAAGATAAATTATGGTGGTGCGGCGTCGCAAACTATACCGAACAAACGTTCCGATAAAGTAAAAATACGCGGGCATAAAGTAACTATAAGAAAAACTAATGAATTGGGTAATCCGGTTACGGCTCCGTCTCCGGCAAGTTTAATTGCCGTAGAATCCGCTGCGGATATATATTCTGCTTCCGGACAGCTGTTTATTGAAGATGAAACTGCGGTAACCGGCGATACTTTCCGATTGCAGTCCGGAGCAACTTTGGGAATTGGCTCGGCAAGCGGTATTACTACTTATCCAACTGAATTCGGAAATGTGCAAACTACAGTACGGATATTCGCCGAAGGAGCCAATTATACTTATACGGGTAATGTTTCGCCACAGCTTGTAGGTAATGCGGTGCCGATTAATGTGGGCAAATTCTCAGTCGAAAAAGCGGCAAATACAAGTTTATATCTCGGGAAAAATGTTACCGTTTCTACCGGGTTACACATTGAAGAAGGATCTTTAGATCTTGGTGCATATGAAATAAACGGATACACACCTGGACGCACACTCACGATGAATGGCGGAGAATTGATTATTCGTTCTGCTTCGTTCCCGCAAAATTATGCTCCTCCGACTTTTACTGCCGGAAGAGTTACGTTTTCAGGAGATGGTAACCTGACTATTCCGTCTTCGCTGTCGTCGCCGATAGCGGTATTGCAATATAATGATCTAAAAATCGAAAGTACGGCTCGAAGCGGAAATATTACTTTTGCCGCAGGTGGCGAAATTGTAATAAATGGTGATTTGGATATTTCGCAAATGAATTTTGCGAATAATACATATAGTTTCTTTACCGATGGTTCTACCGTAAAATTCGCCGGAAATGAAAATCAGGTGATATCATTCCTGCCGCAGTCTCCGAGTGATGCTTCATGCTATTTGAATTATTATAATTTGGTTGTTGCCGGAAATGGAAACAAAACAATTGCCGCAAATTTGGTTAATGCTAATTTAACGATATTAAATAATCTGACAATTCAAGGCGTAGCAACATTTGTTGCAAACGGTGTCGATATCGATTTGTATGGAAATTGGACAAATAACGGCGGAATTTTCCACGGTACAACCGGCGAAAAAGTAAATTTCATTTCCGAAGTACCGGCTTTGGCTACAAATATAAAGTCGGATAATATAGCGAATAATACTTTTGCCGATATTAACATATCCGGTGCGGGAATTGTAAATCTGTTGGACGACATAAAGATAAACGGCAATATAAATATTGCAAGCGGAGTAACTCTGCGGGCGAATTCTGCTGCTATAGAACTCGGCGGAAATTGGGTAAATAATGGCGGAACATTTGAATATGGTAATTCGGAAGTAAAATTTGTCAATACAGATGCAGCTGCTAACCAAGCAATATCGAAGACATCCGGCAATGAAGAATTTTACAATCTTACGTTGGTTAACGGAAATAATTCTGTTAACGCCTTCGGAATCGGAGCAAGCACGGACGGAATGATTATACATAATGAGTTGAATCTTTCCGGCGGAATACTTCGTTTGCACAATGCGAGCGACTATCGTTTCGTAGAGGTGAATGGCGAAGTGAACCTTACAAGCGGCTTTGTAGATGGTGAATTGCGAAAAAATATTGCTACCGGCGTAATGGAAGAAATATATGAAGTTGGTTGTGGCAATTACTATAATCCGGTTACTTTGACGTTTAACGGAACCGGCGGAACTACAGGTATGCTTGGAGTTATGGCTGATGAAATTACCGCGACAAGCTCGCCGATTGCATCTAACGGTATCATGATTACTCCGGCTAATTGCCCGCTTGACCCGCTGGGAAATGTTGCCATGCAATATGTGATCAGCAAGCCGGCAAATTCGACTTTTACTCTTGGTGAAGACCGTAACTATAATGCACGACTTGTTTATACGCAAAATCAAGTCAGGAATTCTTCAAATCCGTCAGTGTATAATATCGCTGTTTATTCGGACGGTGCGTGGATTGCTCCGTTCTCGTACAACGGATCCGCTCCGGTTATGGGCGAGCGAGGTAATTATTATGCAGAAATTACCGGTTTGAAAGATTTGGGTGCCGCGATTTTGGGACCTCCGGGAATGATGACATATTATACCCGCGAAAATGGTGCGTGGAATGTTGCGGCAAATTGGTCGAATCAAATGTATGGTGGTACGGCGGCAACATCTTATCCTACGGGAACTTTCAGGGCGTTTATCGGAAACGGTAATACAATTACTCTGGAAGAAAATGTAGTGGTTACCGGACAAGTCATTATCGATACACTCGGTACATTAAAAACAAATAATCATAATTTGACCGGTACCGGTACATTTTCGATGCTGGCAGGGGCAACTTTGGACGTAACCGATGCAAATGGTATTACGACAAGTGGCGCTACAGGAAATATTCAAACGACAACTCGCAATTATAATTTCGAAAACCACAATAAATCAAGCTTTATATATTCCGGCAGCGTAGCACAAAATACCGGCAACGGCTTGCCGACTGAATTTGCAGCATTGACTATCAATAAAAGTGCGGCGGATCAGACTGTAACCATAAATGCCGGACACAATATTAGTATTAACGACAGTCTCTATATTCTGAAAGGTAACCTGAATGCAGGCAGTAGCGACGATATATATATGTATGGAAATATTAATCAGACTGCTGACGGTACATTTATTCCGGCTGCACGAAAAGTATTTTTGCGCGGAGAATCTCCGGTGCTGCTTACTTCGGGAAGTGATGCAAAAACACTTGATTTCTATGATTTAGAAATATACAAGGAATATCTGAGCGGAAATATAATCTTAGAGCAAAATACAAATCTTAATATTGCCCATAATCTTAAATTTACCGATGGAAATAAGGCGATAATTGATGCAACCAAATACAGCACACCATCTAATACTCTCTATGTAGGATTTGGTGAAAATGCCACTGCTGTAGTAGGTGCAGGATATATCAGCACAAATTATTCCGGCGGCTGGATTTATGGTGAAGTACAAAAATATGCTGCTATAGGCGAAACCGATTTAACTTTTGAAACCGGTACAGATACTTATTATTCTCCGTACGGATTAAGACTTGCAGCGAATGCCGGGGCGAACGGTACGGCGGGAGTAATTGCGGCAAGAGCAATTGCGGGAGATCATCCACAGTTAGCGACAATTCCGGCTACAACTTATCCGATAAATCCCGAAAGAAATCTTAGCGTCTATTGGCGTCTGACCAAGCCGGCAGGTTCTGCTTTTGAGCGTGGAGAACGCTCTGCAGATTATACTGTTCGCTTTAAAATTCCGGAACAACAGGTAAAACTTGACTGTTTCGCGTGTGCGGATTTGGCATTTTATCGCGGAGGAACAGGCGCAGGCTCTTGGGAGGGTATGGAACATAATACTGTCTATGGCAATGCCGGAACAATGGATACTTGTACGGATACGAGATCTACCTCGAACGGATTTCCGAGATATACTTTCGAGGGAGATTCCTGCTCTGTTCCGAGTCAAATGGCTTATATAAAAGTTCCGGGAGTGGCCGCGACATATGCGTTTGGTGCTGACCCCCTTGACGATGGAAGTATGCGGCTCGGCGATTTCGTTGCAGGCGACAGAAATAATGCAATATTGCAACATTATACATTCTATTCTATAAATGATGGTGATTGGAGCGATCCGAATACTTGGTCAACCGTTAGTTATGAGTCTACAGAAAATGCGGCTGTAGCACAATATGAGGCCGGAACGGATCCGTATATCAGGCCATTCCCGGCAAGACGTTACGACAACGTCTATATCGGTAACGGAAAGAAAGTTACACTCGATATCGACGTGGGAAGTAACGAATATTCTCCGACAGCGATGTTCGGACCGTCATGCGTAGTAGAAAATACCGGTATTCTTGATTTCGGTACTCAGGTATTTCGTGGCAACCAATTCCAGGCAAGAGCAGGCTCGACGTTGATTATTGGTTCAAATGACGGTATAAATAATTCAAACATAGATAATTTTAAGGGTAATGTGCAGCTATCGTATTATTCGATTGCACCTGTATTTAGCGATAGTATAAAAGTAATTTACAAGCCGACCGGAGTTACCTCTAACGGTATGAGCCGCAGATTGATTGATAGAAATTCCTTGAATTACTATATAAGAAAAGTGTCCGTAAAGCAAAACGGAACCGAAATATTCTCTAATCAGACAGACAATAGATATCTTTCGGGATCTTACGGAAATCTTAGAACCACCAAAAAAATTACTCTTGAAGCGGGCGAAACATATACAATTGAAATTACCCCGTCTACAAATGGCGGCTGGAGATATTATAATGCGTGGATTGATTACGGATTTAATAATAACGGCTGGGTAGAATTGGTATCTTCGGATGTAAGATCTAATTCTAATAACACAGTGGAGGTGGCAACTTTTACTGTGCCTGCATCTATTCCGCAGGGTTCGACTACTATACGTTTCGGAATATCGAATGAAAGCCTGAAAAATGATACCCGCATAAACGGACAAATCGATACAGTTACCTTATCTCAGGTAACGCGTTCGGGTGTAGGAGAATACGAAGACTATACCGTCTTTATAAAGAGAAATAATTTTAAGGCGGAACAAACTCCCGGCACCGGTTTGCCGGATGTGGTTAAGTCGCTCGAAGTGATGTCTGAGAATTTGGGTTCTAGCAATTCTACATTTACTTTGGACAAAGATATTACTGTTATTGATGAAGTAAAAGTAACGAGCGGAACTTTCATACATGCAAAGCAGGCAAATTTGAATTTGTACGGCAATTTTGTAGTAGATACTCTCGATGGCTATAATGCCGACATCTATTCTGAAAACGAATACAAATTATATAAACCGTATAATGTTCTGGGTGGTGTGCTTAATTTAATCGGATCGCAGGATCAAAATTTGAGCGGACAGCAGGCAATTACTCTAAATAAGTTAAATATAAACAAGCCGGGCGGCAATGTATTGGCGAAAACTGATCTTGCCATTGGTAATGACATAACTTTTACTTCAAATACAAAACTAATTCCTGATGATGATGTAGAAATTACGTTTGGCGGATTTGTAGTTCCCAAAACTCCGGACGGAGTCGATTTCTCTGCTTCGAGAATGATTGCCATGCCGGGTGATTCGCTGACAACTGCTGTCGTAAGTAAAGATATGATCGCCAAGAAATCGGATTATACCAATGCTTCAGGGATTCCTTATTATACGGCTAACAGAATTAATGCGGAGGGAAACGTTCCGAGAATTAAACTTGTTACATTGAGGAGCCGAATTAATAATAATCCGGGCGATACTGTTTATAAATTTTTAGCAAATAAAAATGCTCCGAGCGGTACATATCAAAATCCGGAAAATACTTCTACAGGATTCCAGGATTTTACCGATTTGGAAAATCCTGGTATTCCCGGTGATACTCCTGAAACTCATTTCCCGATCGGACCGGGAGACTATTATCTTGAATTAACGATCAATGGTGTTAATGGGGGGACAACATATGTGTACGGGTTCTGCTATATAGATAACAATTGGGATGATTTCGGTATTAGCGACATGGTAGGGGAAAATAATCTGAATGTAATGGGCCCAGGTGGGGCAGATGGTTCTGTCCCGAATAATTCGATTTTACGTATACCATTTACAATATCGGATACTCTATATAACGGACCGGTCAGAATGAGGGTGAAAACAGCACATAACTCCAAACGTCCCGAACCGAGACATAATGAAACATACTTGGATGGTATATACAGAAGGCCGACCGGCGGCGAAATAGAAGACTATATACTCAACATAACCGGTTGCAGAGATTTGCCGGTACAAGATCCAAATTCTAAGAATGCATTGGTATTGGATACAGTATACATTGCCGATACCGTGGTTACGGCGGTAGATCCTACATTTGATATGGTGACGACAAATACGATTAATACAAATAATTATCATATTAATTCTGTAACATATAATGACGTTGTTTATAACATAAATTATAATGGTATGGGAGGATGGAATAATCCAAATACAAAATTATATAAGTTCCCTGATACTTTGACAGTAGTTGCCGGTTCAAGCAATCTGTTCGAGTTTCGACTGCACCAGAGTAGTAGCTACTATTGTATGGCATGGGCGGATTTCGTTCATAAAGGCTACTTTCTGAATAACTATGATGATAGAATGATAGTCGGAAGGTATAACCGATTAAACTCTCAAACGAATAATATTACAATGAACATAGCTATTCCTGATACTGCGTTTAACGGTATTACGCGCATGAGAGTGAAATTGCAGCAAGGCACCGGCTTTGACAACTATATGTACAGACCGAACAATTTTCCACATAATAATAGTAAATCCGGCCAGATTATGGACTTCAATGTGCGGGTAATAGGCGGACGCGATCCATATTCACAGACATACTTGGAAAATAATACGATAGATCCGGATAAGATATATAGTTATGAAGTAAAAAAGAGAATGAGGGTAGATAGTTACGAGGTAGCTCCGAAGGTTGACGAAGTGAAGTTCCCGATCGGAACCGGCGACGATTATAATCCGGCAGAGTTTACCCTGAAGCAAAAAACTCTTGACCCGAATAATGCAAAACTATCTGTCAAACTTGTAAAAGGTAAACACAGCAACAGATTAGATGAAAACATACTAAATAAATATTGGCAAGTATCGACTACCGGAATCACTATTCCGGACAAAAATGAAATTACGGATGCCGAGAATAAACCGGTTTATAAGTTCTATTACGATGCAAAAGATATTAACGGTAATATCAGCGAATATAAGCCCGGGCGATATATTAAAGGTGTGGAACCCCAAAAAGGATCGTGGGAAATTGACCTCGGAGAAAATCCGACATCGACTTCTTCGCAAATTACTATAACAAATGAAAACGGAATAAACGGCGATTGGACTGCCGGCTATCCGGAGGCATTTTTTAAGGGAAGAATTTTCTATTCGATAAAAAATGGTAATTGGAATGATAAAACAAGTTGGTCGACTCATGCCGATTTGAAACATACCGGCCCGCCGTCGTCATATTTCCCGGGGCAACTTTATTCTGCCGATACGGTAAATCTCGACGGACATAAAATAGTATATTCTGATTCGCTCCACGTTATTCTTGATTCTTTGCGTATTGGAGGAACAAATGATATTGCGTCGATTGGCGAACTAACCTTTGGCACCACGAAACCGGAACTCAATGCCGGCGATATAAATAAATCGATCGAAATGCGCTCTTTATTCTTAGATGATGACGGCGGAAAAGTATATTCCGAAGGGACGAACATTAACGATACGTTGATGATACATAAGTTGCTGCGAAATGAATCCACAGCCGGAGGTATGGACCTTGCAAGTAGCAATAACCGCATAAACCTGAAATTTGGCGCAGATATGAATGCGTATATAAACGGTGAAGGAGCGTGGAGTAGCATTGCCGATGTGATAGTCAATAAAACGCGTGGCTTGACCGATACCTTGCTGATTAATTCGGCGACGTTTTTAACCAAAACGAATGATAATGCACAACCGTTTGTGTTCAGGCCGCTTTCCGGCATAATAACGAACAATCGGGTTGGCACAGATTTGTATCTTGGCTCTGCCGATCAAGACGTAGATATGCAGGTTAATTCCGGAATAAACGTCGAGAGAGGTCGAACGCTGACCCGCGGAAATCTCTCTACCAATACAAATTCGGTTATTAATATTAAACATAAGGCAGATGATAACGATAATAATATAGTTGAACTGATAGTCGGTGATGGACCTAATGAAAATCTCTACTATCGCACAGGTTCGCAAATCGATGTGGAAGACGGAAATCTGAAAATCGCGGCAGCATTCGCGAGAAAACAGTCCAATTCTACTGTGAAACTCAATATCGAGGAAAAAGGCAAAATTTCCGTAAATACAGTCGGGAATAATCAAACTAATGTTATTGGATTTGATGTCAGCAACTCTGCCTCGGAATTTTCTATGTCCGGCGGACGAATTGTGATTGCGAGTGCAAATGCAAATTCGGATGCCGATTTCAGATTGAACGCATTAGATGGAAACGGAATGACCGGCGGAACTATTCAGTCCGGCGATACTGCGCTTACGGCAGCGAATACAAGAATAAAAATGGGTGGTACAACTCCGCTATATAACGTACATTTTGCAAATGATCCCGCCCATGAAGTACAAACCGATATCGCAGAACAGACGGTTACAATTAAGAATAATTGGACAATAGATGCCGGGCACAAGTTTGATCTGAATGGAAATACGGTTAATTTGGGCGGAAATCTGACTAATTTCGGAGACTTCCGGGGATATCCGACTGCGACAACCACAAATCCGTGGAAAATCGTTTTGAACGGAAGCGGAACGCAAACTATTTTTAACCAAACGGGTTCGGCACTTTCGCTGTATAATCTGACGCTGAATAAGCCGACAGGCAGAGTTGTACTTTCCGATGAAGGCAATTCAAGCCTGATAATCAAGAATACTCTTGAGTTTTCGACCAATAATAATTCCGTTATCTGTATGAAAGGTGATGACAGCAGATATGTAATGCTTTTGCCGGATGCATATAGCAATGCTTCGCAAATTTTGCGCAACGGCAATGGACATGTCGCCGGATTGCTATATCGACGTATAGAAGATAATACTGCATCAAATCTGTTCTCGGTTGGTTCTGCCGATTTGGTAGCCGGTAATGAAAATAATGTAAATAATACTGATGCTTCGCTTTATCGTCCTGTTACTCTGAAATTGTCGGACGCAGGTAATACAGTGGGATTAATCAGAGTAAGATTTATTGATGAACTGCATCCGCAGGCAGATGATAATATTGAGCCAAACAGAAGATTGCTGAAATATTGGACAGTCCGCCCGGCGGAAACAGACGGTTTTACCCTTGGAAGCGAAAAACAATTTGAACTGACCTTGCAGTTCCTTGCTTCAGACATCGTAGGCGGAGCAAGCGGGTTAAGTATGGAGCAATTGGTTTATAATCCGGCACTTGAAACATTGCCCGAAGGCACGCAAGGAAATTGGACTGCGTTAGAAACTCCGGAAAGAACAAACACTGTTTCGAGATCAATACAAAATAGCCGCTGGGGCGATTTTACGCTCGGCGAGCTGTCCGGTACTGCGTACTATAGCGTAGCAGACGGAGATTGGAACAATCCTGGTACTTGGTCTAAAGCAAACTATCGCGGTACTCCGGAGACGAGCGATTGGCCGAACAGCACGACGGATAAAGTATATATCGGAGACGGAAAAAAGGTTACTTTGCCGGAGAATTTACATCCGAATGTACGTAGTGTAGTAGTTGAGAAATATGACGAAAACCCCGGATATTTACAAATAAACGGCAGTCTCGGATATTTAACGGGTAATTCATTTACTCTTAATGACGACTGCACGCTCGGAATCCAGCATATTAACGGTATTGCGCAGGCGGACGAAACTTCTACAGGTGCGATTACTACGCAAACGCGTATCTATGGTGTAAGTAGATATATTTACAATCTCGAAGCAACTAACGGAAACGGATCGCAAGTAACCGGTAAAGGGTTGCCAAATACTGTAAAAACTCTTATTCTCGATAATCCGTCAACTAATGCACATAAACTGTTTCTATATAGAGATGATGATAATACTCCACTGACGGTTAATGATACCCTGAAAATTAATCAGGGCATTCTGAATACGTCTTCAAGAAATGTTACTATAAAAAATGTACTCGTAGTCGACAGCGTTGCAAATTCTAATGACGGTACTATCGAGCCGACAACATCGAGGTTCGTTTTTACTTCCGGCTCTAACGGCAATTGTAATTATTTGCGTATTGCGAATCGCAAGGGGATTCAACTTTATGATGCAGAATTACGTAATTCGGTCGAGGCGTTTATTCCGGACGAAAATTATCCGGTTTCAGACCGTGCGGGCGTATATGTGGCAAATAATTTGAGATTTGCCGGCGATGAATCCGGCGAAGTACATTTTGTACTTGGCAAAGACACTCGCCTGACGGTACAAAATTCGGCAGATGATGCAATCGAAGGATACGAAAACAAAAAATTTATTCTGACGTCCCGAAATTCCGGTATGCTGATTCGCAAGGTTGATCCGGGAAATAATTATATCTTCCCGGTCGGCTCAAGTGAAGACGGGACAAATTATTACGCTCCGGCAGAATTTTTGACTGCAAACTTCGGCACAAGCGGATTTATAGGCCTTCGTACATCTTGGGGAAGCAATACAGGCGAGTTCGCAGGCGGACATATCGGGCTAATGTCGAGCGTGCCTAATCCTCAATATTTTAAACGATATTGGACTGTTGACAGCGTTTCGGCGCAAATAGGCGGGCAGTTCAAGTTCTACTATAATGATGTTGATCTGGCAAATAGCACAAGCACAGAGCAAATCGACAGAATTGCTCGTTGGAATCCTACTTTTGAAAGAACTCCGGGCGCTTGGGAAGCAATAGGTGAAAATATTACCCTGAATACTACCGAGCATAGCGTAGTTACTCCTATCGGCTTGACCTATGAAGAACTTACCGGAGATTGGATTATGGCAAATCATTCGCTTTTCCGCAGAATTTTCTATTCTCTGAAAGATGGTTATTGGAATTCTGATCAATCATGGACTTTCAATAATACACACAGTGGAAATATTGCCGGACCCGGATTATTCCCGAATGCGGCACAGGATTCTGTAGTTATTGGTGGGCAGGATGCGATTACTTTGAATATTGACAAACCATTTACTATAAACACGGGAGTCGGAATTCAGCTCGGTACGAGTGCTGAAAATTATGGTACTCTGAAAATTAGCGGAAGTAATGTTTTGAATGGCGACATCTTTGTGATGAATGAAAATTCCACATTGCAAATCGGCTCGCCCGATGGTATTAACACAATTGCAACTGACGCAGGAAGTATTCAGACGAAGTATATACGTCAATTTGATATCGGCGGAAACTATGTCTATGACGGTTCAGAAAATCAAGTAATAGGTGAGGCACTGCCGACTACCGTTAAAAATTTGACTATAGCAAATATAGGCACCGAAGGGAGCAACACTGTGCTATTTGATCGTACAATCAACGTGAGTGGTGATTTCTCTATTCAAAGCGGCAAAGCGGATCTGCAAGCAAATACAATTACTGCTATCGGCTTAACCTCGAAGGTCGCGATAGCAGACGATGCTTATCTCCGAATCGGAGGCTCAAACAATATGGACGACGCACTTGCCGATTTCAAAGATTTCTCAGGTGTTACCGCCGGATCGTATATCGAATTCTATGGAGACGGGCAGGATCCGTCGATAGTTTCGGACTTGTTCTACAACTACAGCAACAAGACCGGCATCGGATACGGAAACCTTATGGTCTCCAACGGACAAAACCAGAGTATCAGTCGCCGAATCCTTGTCCGAGGCAATCTCTATACAAGAGTCTTGGACGTACTAACCCCTACGAAACTAACCATCGATGCGGTTAATTCGCTCGAGGTACGCGGAAGTATCTTAAATAACAATGCAGAAATATACAATAATGAGGGCGTAATCGAAATAGGAGAATAAAATATGAATAAAAAATACGTAGTTATACGTATTGATAAATAACTTGCAATGCCGTAATTTTGTATTAATAATGCAAATAAAATCGACAAAAATACAATTAATCACAATATACATAAGGTTTTATGATGAAAAGTAAATTATCAAAGAAAATTATGCTGGGTACTTTAGCCCTGGCATTTGTGGGAATTTCTGCCATTGATGCAGACGCTCAGACATTCACTAATACCGGTGCCGGCGTTTATAACGCTACTTGCGGTGCGAAGTTGAGACTGAAATCTAGCACTACTACTTCACCTGCAGTTCAGGCGGACTTTACTTCTACAACTCAAGGTGTAGCCGGTAACCCTATTCCGGGTATCGTAGAGTGGGCAGGAAGTACCGGTACACAGAATGTGACAGCACACTATTACACTTTGCTTCTGCTTAGCGGATCAAGTACAAAAACAGTAGCAGACGGCGTACACATTGTACCGACCGGTTGTGCAACTATGTATGAAAACGGAACAACCGGTGGTGATTACGCTTACGTAGTAGTAGATGGATCGGGTACAGTAACGGATAATCAGATTATTTTCGATGGAACTACAACACTCCAGCCGACAAATGGAAGCAACGCTGAATACGAAGATATTGTTATAAATGAGCCGATTAATATTGAGGGTGGTAGTACTACAACAACTGTAAAGAAGATAACCGGCGATAGTAATGGCGATGTTGCAATTCCGGACGGCGGTAATTTGTCTCTCACCGGTACAGACTCTGATCTTGACGGAAGTATTACAATTGCTACAGGCGGTACTTTAACGCTTGGAAGCGGTTCAGACTTAACTTTGAGTGGTACCGGCAACACCAACAGCGGTACAATTAATGCTGATTGTGGTTCTACAATTACTTATGATGGTGCTGCACAAAACATTATGGCTGCGGCTGATGCAAACACAACCGGAAAAGGTCAATACGGAAAATTGATACTTAGCGGTTCAAGTCCGAAGGCAGCCGGTAATATCGACGTATGTAACGACTTTACTTTGAATGGTGATAACAATACGTTAGCAATGGGAACCGGAACCGATGCATACACTCTTACTATGCTGAATAGTGCTCAGGCTCAATCCGGTGGAACTGCAGCTGTTGTAACTTACGGCGATGGTGCTGAGGTTGTAGGTCAGATGGCGTGGAATAACATGGGAACTACCGAAAGAACATTCAACAATGCAAATACTAAGGTA
>JAQUZU010000152.1 GCA_028691175.1 Candidatus Kapaibacterium sp.
TGTTTGGTGCAAAGAAAATTCCCGAACTTATGAAGGGACTCGGCTCCGGAATTAAGGAATTTAAGCAGGCAACTAAACTCGACGAGAGTGAAGAAAAAAAGAAAATCGCCGGCAAGTCGAAAGATGATTCGGAGAAATAGTCATGTTTGACGTCGGTGGCGGTGAGTTAATTCTGATCGTGCTTGCAGTGATCGTACTGTTCGGACCGAAGAAAATTCCGGAAGTCTTCCAAATGGTTGCAAAAGGAATGCAGCAGTTCCGCAAAGCACAGATGGAAATCAAAGAGCAGATCGAAGTCGTGAAGACGGAAGTCAACAAAAATATCGATGAAATCCAAAGCGAAGTGAAAACAGCGGCGGAAGTTGCTGAAGAAACTCCGGACGAACCGATTCCGCCTTTGCGGAAAAATTATAAGCCGATACCGACGAAGTTGCCGGATGAAAATGGCGATGAGAAATAAAAAAAGGCATCCTTTGCGGGGTGCCTTTTTCTGTAAGTGTTTGTGTTTATTTGTCGTATATTCGGACGATTACCGAGCGGTTCAGCATACGTCCGTAAGTAGTATTGTTGTCAAAGATGTAATCTTCCGGCGTAGCGATGCGGATTTTTTTCGGATCGATATCAAGTTGCTTAATAATTGCATTTACACGGCGCTTCGAGAGAGCCATATTGTATTTGCGCGAGCCGAGATTATCAGTAAGTCCCATTAAATCAACGCGTTTGCCGTCTTTGATTGCGGATTTGATTTCATTAACTGCGCCGGTGCAGATGATAAAAGGTTGTTGCTTGTCGAACGAGTTAATCGCTACTACAAACTCGCGATATTTGCCTGCGAAGTTATAGACTTTTTCGGTCTGTTTTTCTTTCAGCGAGATAGTCAGATCGTCCGAAAATTCGCGCGTAGTGCCGGCAATATCTGTTATAGTGTATGTCGAAACAATTTCGAAATCTTCGCCATATGACGCCAGATCAGCAGAATCAACCGTGAAAGCAACAGTGCTCGAATTAAACGGAATCGTCTTGCCCGATTCGAGTCGGAGCGTGCCTTCGATTGTTTTGATCGGCTCGTCGCTTTTCGGTGCGAGAATATATCGAATATCGACATTCGGATAAGATGTTGATGTAGAAATCGGAATTTCGTCTGTCTTGTTGTTTAAGTCCGGATAGTCAAACGAAGCACTGCGATATTCTTCTGCGAGCTGCGTGTACTTGATTTTTTTGCTTGGTATTTTCTGAATGGAAGTCTTTATATCCGAAGTGTTTACACCGTTTGATACAAGGTAATTCAGAGTGTTTGCAAGTCGTTCGGTTCCGATATTTGCTTTTTCGTTATCGAGGAAAGTAACTTTTAGCGAGACGGAATTTTGGTCGCGAAGTATTTCCGGCAGGCGGTCGATAAACGTCGCTTGCTGCGTCTCGCAACTTTCGGCAATGTCGCCGGATTTTGCATTTGTAGTCGTTTTCTTTTTAGTTGGTGTCTGTGCAAATTCCGCAGAATTTTCATCGAAGAAAATATATGGCAGTACCGGTACGCGATAATTGTACGAAGTACTTGAATATGCAATAGTTGCGTTGTTTTCGGCAGGAGTTCCACCGACTTCCCATCTTGCAATACATTCGATTTCGTTGCGTTCCTTGTTCGGAATCGGCAGTTCCGGAAGCGGTGCCGTCCGTGGTGGATCGACTTTCGGAGGTTCCGGTTTGTCGAGACGATAAACCAGCGACAACCCTGCGGCGAAACGATTAACTTTCCACTTTGAATCGCTCTGGAAGTCTGTAAGCGCAAAACTGTATGATACTTCAGGACTTACTATAAATTTATCCGTTTTGAAAGCATCATATTTCAGACCTATCGGAATAGAAATCATCAAGGAGGTATTATTTAACTCGGTCTGCGGATAAGTGTTTGAACGAGTGCCGTCCGGAAAAGTTGCACCTTCTGTAAGAACCGTTTCCGAAAAAGTATATGACTTGTTCATCGGAAATGCGAAGTTCGCACCAATTTTTAGTGCTGTGCGAATCGTTTGGAACGGATAGAAATATACGAAAGGCTCAAGCGAGAGGAACGAGACATTGTTGTCGAGCGTATAGCGGACAAGTCCCTGCTTGAGGGTATTTCCTTCAATAATGTTGCCGAGAAAATTTTCGTTTTCAATTTTTCCGCCGACAAGGTCGAAATTCAGTGCCAGACCGGGCATGTATTCCATGCCGAGAAAGCGAGTGTCCGGATGATTAATCAGCCCGAGGCTCAGTCCGAATCCCGGCGTGTTACCGTCTTTAATATTGACGCACGCGGGGCAGATTGGTTCGATTACAAAGCCGTCCGAGCGGTGCATGTTATGATTAAAATGCGCGTTGCCATAGATTGACCAGTTGCTGCGTTCGCCCGCGGTTAGCGGGGCAGAGAGTGCCAAAAGTGCAAGAAATGCACGCGTATATTTATTTAAAGCCATTATTTCCTATCTCGTTTTAATAAATGTGAATGATGAAATTCCGTTCGCAAAGCGCAAAATCCCGGTAAAAGTGCCCGATGGCAGAGCCGAAATCGATATGTTTTGCGAGTTTTTGCCGGCAACTACTTCTATATTGCGAGTAACTAAACTGCTGTAACCGGCGTAGCTGAGAATCTCGAGATCTGCCGTTCCGGTGAAGTCGGACTCAAACTCAATCGTGAAAGCGTCGCTTGCCGGATTAGGGTATATAGAAGTAACTTGTATTTGACGATTTGCCGGAACGATTATTTTATCGCCACATAAATTTATTAATTTAAAAGTGCCGTTTGCGGTTTCAGTGCTAACATTTCTGCCGTAGAATGCGGAGGAGGCATCGAATGTTACGCTTGATTCGGTCGGCAAGGTAAGTCCGGCATAGCCGTGAATTTCTGCAATAATTCCTTCAGCAGGGAAGTCGCCCGTGATGCGGAAACCGATGTGCCGTTTGTCGCCGACAACTTCGTTTCGGGTGATTGTGCCGGAGCCGTAGTTTGAATATACGCTGTCCGGTAGGAAAATTGCTTTGTCAATCAGGATTTCGCCGTCGAAAAATCTTTCGCCACGATATCGTTCAGCCGAAATGCTCTGCGAAGAAATTTTAATCGTAGCGCGCTCGCGCGGGTCGGCTTCGGTATCGAGAATTGTAACGGTCGCGTTGTCCGAGAATGGCGAAAGTGTGATGATTGCCTGCGCAATGCACGGATAAGTTTCTAAAGTCAGTGTTGCCGGAAGCGGATCATCAGTAAGACATTCAATATTCAAAGCGTATGATGTGTTGCCGGAAACGTTTGCCGGAAGCGAATTTACAATTCTGTACGAGCCCTCCGGCGAAACCGTGTAACCGGTTATGTCAAAAGGAGTTGCTTCGAGATTTCTCAATGTGATTGTCCGCACCGGAATTTCCGGAATGAAAAGCAAAGTCTGATGCGAGATTTCTACGTCAGCTCCCAGACCTATCCCGCGGAACTGCACAGTCGGCACCATGTATCCCTGTTTACTGTGGTTTATGTGGCAGGTTGCGAGATTTTCGCCGCGGGTTGTCGGGATAAATCCGATTGTTGCGTAGTAGTATTCGCCCGGAGCAATAATTGTATCCACTACACCTTCCGGTGTAGAAAATGCGACGTTGCCCTCTGAGAGGAAATAAATAAAATTCACGTTTAGCGGAACCGGGTCGAGATTGCGGAAAAGTTTAACGCGCTCTTTCTTCATGGTACCGATGCAAACTTCGCCGAAATTGAAGATATCCGAGCAAAATTCAATATTCCTTGGCAAGCCACGCGAAATAAACGGAATTGCGTACTTTTGCGCACAAGTTTCTATGTAAAGCGTATCTACAATTATGCCGGTATCAATAGGATTATAGACAAAATTTATATCGTATTTTTCGCCGCCTGCGAGCGTATCCGGCAGCGGAATTGTATTCAATAGTGTGAAATTTGTACCATATTTGAAATACATATTTGAGACTAAAAGCGGAAGAACGCCGTTATTGCGGAAAATCGCCGTAGCAGTTGTGTCGAGACGCGTGTCGATGTATCGCGGAGAGATTTCCACCGGATCATAAGCGATATCTGCCAAACGAATACTGAAATATCCGTTCATAATCGCACTTTCAGTATAAATAAATTGAGTTATGGTTAATATACCGTCCTCATTTACGACTGCGACGTTGTGTCCTTCCTGTGCAAAAGCATAGTCCACGAGGTCGCCGTAGAAATTGAAGA
>JAQUZU010000153.1:0-2774 GCA_028691175.1 Candidatus Kapaibacterium sp.
GCCGTAAATACAAAGTTGTAAAACATCAATTCCGCAAACTGCCAGACCCACACATATAGGGAACTCCACCGATTGGAGAAGAAATAAATCCTACATCAATGCACACTTTAAAGGATACAAAATACGGTATTAATTTGAGAAAAACAAACTTTTTTAAAAGTTTTTTCAAATTATTTTTCTACTTTTATTATTTGCTTGATTTCAAACGACTTAGCGTCAGAATAAAGAATTACTTCGTCGTCATATTTCGGGGAATTAAGAGCAAGAAGTTCTCTTGGTTCATCTGAATAGCACCGAATTGCATCATCGATTTCCAGCGATTCGCCTTCTCTGCCGTGCAGAAATGCGCAAATTCCCTTTGCAGGATCCGCAGTAGCCACCGGCGAATCCGATCCTGCGATCATTCGAACTCCTTTATCTTTCAAATATTTCCAGCGATAAGCATATTTCATTAGTTCGTGTGGAAGCACTTTTGCGAGAAGCCCGACTTTCAGATCATCAATATAATGAGACGGTTGAACCGACGCCACCACCTCTGCTTCAGCAAATTTCATGACATCACTATCCTGCAAAATCTGACAATGCTCTACTCTGATTGCAGCAGTTACATCGTATCTTCGTGCCTGCACTGCTGCTTCGGCAACGAGGGCATTTGCACGATCGCCAATGCAATGAATCGCAAAATCAAGCCCACGATTATCTGCGAACATCATTTCTCGAAGTAGCATTTTAGGTCTTTGCAGTAGTTCTACCTGATCTATAGAATCTTGATATGGCATAGAAATTGCCGCAGAATGCGACCCAAGCGTTCCATCTGCATAATACTTTATGCCACGAAGTTTAATATGCTGCGTATCGCTATGCTGTGCACAATAATATCTATAATTTTTATAATTCAAATAAAGATAAATATTTATCGGCAGATTTTCTTCGCGATCTAATTCAAACAATGCTTCAATAGTATGTATTTCCGTATCGAAATCACATATACTTCCGATGCCGCGTGCACGCAAGATATTTATCGCATTCTGCAATATTTTTTTCTCTTGGCAGCGTTCATACGGAGGAATACATGCATACACTTTTTCTTTTGCTTCACCTCTGAGAATACCGCTCGCAGACTCTATTCCTGCAATTCTAAGGGCAAGCGAATTACAGCACACCTCGTGCCCGTCGGATTTAATCAGATAGACCGGAGAATACGGCACGTATGCATCTAAAATCTTGCGAGACAATAACCCGGCAGATACTCCGCTCCATCCGAATCCGACTATCCAGTCGCCTCGTTTTTCGCCGGAGTATTCAAGACTCTTTTGCGCAACTTCGTTCGCCGATTCGTTTTCGCCAAACGACAGCATATCTAAGCGCATACCCAACCCGAACAAATGAATATGCGAATCCGTCAACCGCGGGAGTGCATATACATTTTTATACGTTTCCGTTTGAAGTCCGAAATCGGTATAACGTTCAATTATTGTTGCGTTACTCGCGGACGGCACTTCAGACACAAAAATCCCGTTGCGAAAAGTAAGTCTGCTGTATTTCCCAATCAAAACCGCCTACCCGAAAATTAATGGAGTGACTAAAAGAGATATTCCAAGTGAAATTGCGGTTAGCAGTAAGATGCCGACCGGCACAAACACGAGGCTATATTTCAAAGATTTAATTTGCAGATTTGGGCGGATTTCATGCTTAAAGAAGTAAAATGCAAGTGGCAAATTCAGCATAATCGCAGTAATTAATCCCGGCACATACGCCTTTAAATAAATCGCTCCCAGAATATGCGGAAAAAATGCGTTCAGAAACATTGCAACCACAAGTCCTGCATTAAAATGCAGTGCATACAAGCCGAATTTATACTTGTCTGCAAAACGACTTAATACAACAACAAAAGCGGAAAGCAACGTTATTCCGAGTGCAAGCGATGTATATGTAAAATCCGTATAATCGTAGTAAAGCGTGAAAGATTTACACGCAATTATTTCTTCTATATTGTGAATCAAGAACGCCGGCACAACTAAGCCGAGTGTTCTTTTGTTATAAAATTGTTCCATTTTTTCCTATTGTTGATTATTCATAAGCGGAGTGGGAGTCAGCCAATCCCAAGTTTCGCCTCCGTCCAAAATTCTTCCGTAAGATTTAGTACCGTCCTGTGCGGGAAACGCAACTTGATCTACTGTCTGCCCGTTTGTCCCGTCAGTATAATATATCGAAAATTCCTCGCCATCAGCAGTAAGTTTAAAATTTGTATGTATCTGAGTTTTAACGCAGTTAGAGTCATCGCAGCAAACAATCAGATAACCGTTTGGAGCGATTTTCACATCAGCAGACAATTCCCATTTCGTCGGGTCAGAAATATTATCAGAAAAATATACATTTCCGGCTGTCAATGTGATTTCTTCGTTAGTCGGATTATATATCTCTACCCAATCGTCTGTATTTCCGTATTCATTCTCAAACTCAGAACCTTTTGCAACAATTTCGTTAATTTTCAGGTTCTTTATCGGCGAATCTGCTACTACAAGAGTCGTCGAATTATCTTTGTCATCGCTACATGCAACCATCAATGCAGGCAGCAAAAGTAAAAACATTTTTTTCATTATTGGTATTTAAAAAAATAATTAAAATTTTTCTATTTCTGCTAATATGTTCGCCACAATTTCTTCACCGGAGATTTTTCTGATTTGTTCGCCACGACAAAAAAGGACAGCAGAATCTTTCCCGCATGCAACACCCAAATCGGCTTCTTTCGCCTCGCCCGGACCATTCACGAC
>JAQUZU010000153.1:2874-4185 GCA_028691175.1 Candidatus Kapaibacterium sp.
TCGAATCCGCATTTGTTGGCAATTTCTACATGTTTCATCGCACTTGCATAAAGTGCTTCAGCAGTCGGGTGCCCATATTTTGCAAGCAACTCCGGATCGAGAGACCCGGAATTTACGCCAATACGAATTGGAATATTTTTGTTTTTCGCAGCATCAAGTACTTCACGTACCCGGTCTTCCGAGCCGATATTTCCCGGATTTATGCGCACCTTCGCAACTCCGGCTTCAATCGCTTTTAAGGCAAAAATATGGTTAAAGTGAATATCCGCAACAATCGGAATATTTCTGCATTCGCTGACAATTTCTTTCATTGCATCGGCAGATTTTTCATCATTCACTGTCGAACGGACGATATCTGCTCCGGCAATTTTGCAACGCTTGATTTGTGCAATAGTTGCTTCAGCATCCCAAGTTTTCGTTTTAGTCATCGTCTGCACAGCTATCGGTGCACCACCGCCAACCGCAACATTTCCGACCATAACTTGTTTAGTATTTTTTCTCATATTACATTTTTTTGCTTATTTCAAATAAGATGCTTTTCTCGCGATCACTCAGTCCGGCATATCCTCTAGAACTGATTTTATCGAGAATTTCATCAACCATCGCTTGCGTAATTTCCTCGCCATCATAATATATATGATGAATTTCTTTGGGTTTAGCTTCGGGCTGATATTTCACATTATCCTCGTTTGCAGTCCAATCTGTTGTATAGACCTGACCGGAATATGTACGGTTGCTTTGGCGAGGTTTATTCTTCGCAAACCATCCCGATGTGCCGTTTTTGTTTCCGAATTTCATCAGCAAAAATCCTGTGATTGCTCCGCCGACATGTGCAAAATGAGCGATATTTCCGGTATCGTTTATTCCGAGAAACATATCAAAAGCAATCATTCCGATAACAACGTATTTTGCTTTCAGCGGAATGAATATCGGGAAAATCATAATGCGGCTCTCCGGATTCATCATCGCAAACGCCACAAAAACTCCATACAAGGCTCCGCTCGCACCGACAGTCGGACCATAAGTACCGAGCATCGGAGCAATCGCCAAGTGCAGCAGTCCGGCACCAATACCGGAAATCAGGTAGAAAATCGTAAATTTCTTCGCTCCCCACTCCGCTTCAATCTCGCGTCCGAACATCCAGAGCGTAAACAAATTGAACAGAATATGCGTAAAACCACCATGAACAAACTGATACGTCAGCAATTGCCACGGATAAAACGACGGCATTCCATAGACTTCTCCGCTCAGAGGAAAAAGTGCGAAATTACTCAGCACAAACTCATAAATCGACATTCCGCCGACATAAAC
>JAQUZU010000154.1 GCA_028691175.1 Candidatus Kapaibacterium sp.
CCGACGGTATTTAATATAACTGCACGTGCCCTCGCGACGCATGCACTTTCAATTTTTGGCGATCACAGCGATATTATGGCAGCCCGTATGACGGGATTTGCATTCCTCGGTGCTAATTCTGTTCAAGAAGCGGAAGATATGGCATTGGTTGCACAGGCTTCGACTTTAGAGAGTCGCGTACCGTTCGTTCATTGGTTCGACGGTTTCCGCACCTCGCACGAAGTTGCTAAAATAGAATTGATTCCTGATTCGGTAATGCGTGAAATGATTGACGAAAATCTCGTCATCGAACACAAAAAACGCGCCCTCAATCCCGAACACCCTGTAATTCGCGGTACAGCACAGAATCCTGACGTATTCTTCCAGAATCGCGAAGCAGCCAACAAATTTTACGATGCTTGTCCGGAAATCGTTCAAAAGAACATGGACAAACTCGCCAAACTCGTCGGAAGACAATATCACATTTACGAATATTACGGCGCGCCGGACGCTGTGCGCGTAATTATCCTGATGGGTAGCGCTGTAGAGCCGACTAAAGACACAATTGATTACTTGACCGCCAAGGGAGAGAAAATCGGTATGGTAAATGTCCGCTTATTCCGCCCGTTCGATATCAAGCGTTTCGTAGAAGTTTTGCCTGCAAGCGTAAAGTCAATCGCCGTAATGGAAAAAACAAAAGAATCCGGTGCAACCGGCGAACCATTATATAATGATGTTATTACCGCAATCATGGAAGGCATCGATAACGGCTGGACTAAATTCAAAACAATGCCAAAAATCGTTGGCGGACGCTATGGTTTGAGCTCGAAAGAATACACTCCGGCAATGATTAAAGCCGTTTATGATAATCTCGGTGCCGCAAAAATCAAGAATCACTTCACAGTCGGCATCAACGACGACGTAACCAATACTTCACTTGCTTATGATCCGAATTTCGACATCGAGTCAAATGATGTGGTTCGCGCCCTCTTCTATGGTTTAGGCTCAGACGGCACAGTCGGTGCAAACAAAAACTCAATCAAAATTATCGGCGACGCCACAGACAACTACGCACAAGGTTACTTCGTATATGACAGCAAGAAAGCCGGTGGCTTAACTACGTCTCACCTGCGTTTTGGTCCTCGTCCGATTCGCTCGACTTATTTAATTTCAAAGGCAAACTTCATCGCTTGCCATCAGACTGTATTTATCGAGAAATACGACATGCTTAAAGATCTCGCCGACGGCGGAACCTTCCTTGTAAATGCACCGTTCTCGAAAGACGAAATCTGGTCGAAATTCCCGAAAACAATGCAGCAGCAAATCATCGACAAGAAAGCAAAAGTATATGTAATCGATGCTGATAGAGTAGCTGAAGCCAGCGGAATGGGTCGCCGCATAAATACAGTAATGCAGGTTTGCTTCTTCGCAATCTCCGGCGTATTACCGAAAGATAAGGCAATCGAGGCAATCAAAGCCAGCATTAAAAAGACATACAGCAAGAAGGGCGACGACGTCGTACAAAAGAACTTGCTTGCAGTCGATAACACACTCGCAAATCTGCACGAAGTAGCAATTCCGGCAGCCGCAAGTTCGAAATTCGACTTCCAAGCACCTGTTCCGGCAGATTCTCCGAAATTTGTTAAAGAAGTAATCGGCGAAATGATCGCTAACCGCGGCGAAGATCTGCCCGTATCTGCATTCCCGATTGACGGTACTTGGCCAAGTGCTACCACTCAGTACGAAAAGCGTGCAATCGCACTCGAAATTCCTGTATGGGATTCTTCTGTCTGCATTCAATGCGGTAAATGTACTGCAGTCTGCCCGCACGCAGCAATCCGTATTAAAGCCGTTGATACAGCGAAGTTAGCCGACGCACCGGCTTCATTCAAGCACGTTCCGGCAAAAGACAAAGACCTTTCAGGTATGGACTTCATGCTCCAAATTGCTCCTGAAGATTGTACCGGTTGCGGCGTCTGCGTCGAGGCTTGCCCGGTTAAGACTAAAGCAATCAAACTCGAAACCATGCTCCCACTGCGTGCTCAAGAAGCCGCTAACTGGAAATATTTCTTGGCATTGCCTGATTTCGACAGAACAAGAATCAAAACCACACAAATCAAATCGCAACAGCTCCAAAGACCTCTCTTCGAGTTCTCCGGTTCTTGTGCAGGCTGCGGCGAAACTCCGTACGTCAAGATGCTGTCGCAATTATTCGGCGACCGTGCAATCATCGCAAACGCTACAGGTTGCTCTTCAATCTATGGCGGCAACCTGCCTACAACTCCTTGGTGCAAGAACTCAGACGGACGCGGTCCGGCTTGGTCAAATTCACTCTTCGAGGACAACGCAGAATTCGGCGTCGGCATGAGAATGGCTGTAGATAAAAATACGGCTCTTGCCCGCAATTATACCGAGAAATTCGCTGCTCAAATCGGCGACGACCTCGCAAAAGAACTTCTCAACGCCGACCAGTCAACTGAAGAAAAAATCGCTCTCCAGCGTGATCGCGTAAAAGCGTTGAAAGAGAAACTCGCAGGAATTAAAGGCGACGAAGCTGCTCATTTCGCTACCATCGCAGACTATCTCGTTAAGAAATCAGTTTGGATTCTTGGCGGCGACGGCTGGGCATACGATATAGGTTACGGCGGACTTGACCACGTCCTTGCCCTCGGCAAAAACGTAAATATCCTCGTGCTCGATACCGAAGTATATTCAAATACCGGCGGTCAGAGTTCTAAATCTACTCCGCTCGGTGCAGTTGCGAAATTTGCAGCCGGCGGAAAGACCACAGGTAAAAAAGACCTTGGCATGATGGCAATGGCTTATAAGAATGTATATGTTGCATCTGTTGCACTCGGCGCAAACGACGCCCAGACATTGAAAGCATTCAACGAAGCAGAAGCCTACGAAGGTACTTCAATCATAATCGCATACTCTCACTGTATCGCTCACGGCATCGACATGTCTGCCCCGCTTTCTCACCAGAAGGCAGTAGTAGATTGCGGTCGCTTACTGCTTTACAGATACAATCCGACACTTGCACTCGAAGGCAAGAATCCGCTCCAACTCGACTCTAAAGAGCCGAAAATTCCGGTTTCAGACTTCTTGAAATCCGAGAACAGATTCAAGCAACTCGCGAAGAATCATCCGGAATGGGCTGAGCAATATGCAAAAGAATCGCAAGAGCAAATTAACGCTCGCTACGAAGACTTCAAATTCTTAGCCGGCAAATAAGCAAAAACAGACTATCTGATAAAAAAAGAGGCGTGAGCAATCACGTCTCTTTTTTTGAATTATCGGGCAAGAAAATCTTCGGAAATACGGAAAAACAGCCTCTCACCCGTCTCGATTAAGAGGTGCTACTCTAAATCCTGAATCTGACAAAAACAAGCCGAATATCTTGTGCATTGTGAAATTAGATAAAAGTGGCGGTATTGTTTGGAATATGATTAATTGCGATTTAGAATATTTAAATGGTAATAGGAAAGGTAATAAAATGCTTTATAAGATATACTAATAAATAGTAAAAAGCTGCGTTATTCCGCGGCGTCCTGATGGCTGTAACGTAGATAGCATCACAGACGACGACATAATAGAATTCAAACGGTCTATCTACCTTATTCTTATATGCAAAGCAACAGACAATGCAACTTTTTACTCAATTATAAACGCTTAAACAAGTAAATTATTTCAAATTATTTAAAAAAAATTATGCAAAATTAAAAAAACGAGGTGAATTATGAAAGGGCGGATAGACGGCCGGATAGAAATGTTTTTTTTTTTGAGTATTTTTGATATTGTCAATTGCCGTAATTTATTGATAAATAACGAGATAAACTGTAAATGCAAAGGGCGGATAATATATATATAGACACGCACGTCCGACGCGTCGCTGTACCTTCTATTACATCTCTTTGACAAATAAGAAAGAAGATAAATATGGAATACCAAGTACGATGACGGTAACTACAGACACCGCTATATTGGTTTATTTGTCGGGAAAAAGGCATTGTTCAGTGTCATAAGAATAAATACAGACGGCACAATCCTATGGAACGTTATGAAAATGAAGCCAAAAGACTTAGACAAAATCGTATTGGTGACCTTATTTACGGAAAATAAAAAGCCTCTTGGAGCATAGTGGGCATGCTGTATGAAGTACCATAAGCAATTCCGTAAATGTTCTATATCTGTACTTAGA
>JAQUZU010000155.1 GCA_028691175.1 Candidatus Kapaibacterium sp.
GACGGTAATTACACAATTACAATCTTAGACAAAGACTCTACGCGAGTTGCCGCAATGGTAAATGATTATATTTATTACACGAACGAACTCGCAAAATCTCTGTATCACTCAGAAATCGGCTTCAATAAAAAATATATGGAGGGACGGGTTGCTTCCATGAACGTTACTCTTGATTCTATCGCAGACGAACTTTCGCGAGTATCGCGAGAAACCGGAATTATTTCTCCGGAAAGCCAGGCAAAAGCGTATGTCGAAGCAGTTTCCGACCTCAAGAGTCAGGCAATGCTGCAAAGCGTATATCTAGACTTGTTCAAGAATAAATATGGCGAAAAAGATCAAATGACTCTGAATCAGCAGGACATTGTGTCTTCTCTCAACAAAAAAATGCGTGACGCCGAGACAAAACCCGGATTAGTAGGTAATTTCACTCCGAGCGACGCAACCGAAAAAGGCATACGCTATATGAAATTATATGCTGAATACGAAGCTATGACTAAACTGAAACTATTGATGGAGCCGATGCTCGAAGAAGCAAAACTGAACGAATCGCGCGAATTGCTCAGCCTTTCTGTTGTTGATGAACCTCTTACGCCGGATAAAAAATCCAAACCAAAACGCAGTTTGATAGTAGCCGGAGCAACGCTCGGCGGAACTTTTGTATCGATTCTCGTTATTCTGTTTATCTATGGAATACGTTCATTTAAGCGCCACTACAATGCTGTTATCAACGAAGTGAATGCGTAAAAATGAATTTCGGCAAATGGACATTATTCGAAAACAAGCGTGATTCCGGCATGGCAGAATCAAATCGCCCGCCTGAAACCGGCAAAATGACGCTACTAAACGTCCCCGCCGATTTTGGTAGCCGTTTCTTTCTTGTCTTGCTTGGCACAATTCTGCCGGTCGGCATTTTTCTTGCAGTAAAGGCAGAATTATTCGGAATATATGCACTTGCCGCCATTATAGGTATTTTTTTCGCGTCTATGTCGATTATATTCCCGAAAGTCTGGGCTTACTCGACTATTTTGCTTCTGCCGCTATACCTTATCAGTCGCGATACGGACGTAAACCCAATGGAAATAGTGGTTTACTCGTATTTATTCAGCGGAATAATGCTCTGGTTCATATCAGAAGTCTTTATCCACCGACGTAAAGTAGTGTATAATTTTGGCGATTTTTGCATAATTTTATTCTTGGTATTTGCTTTTTTCAATATAATTATCGCACTACTAAACAACACCGAATTGCTTGCATGGTTCAAGGAATACACGGTTTACTGCCTGTATTTGCTATATTTCCCGTATCGAAAATTTTTCCGCACAGACGACGACGTTCGGAAAGTAATCACATGTCTTGCGTTGTCGCTGATTATTATCTCATTATATCAACTTTACCATTTCAAAACTTTAATTGTAATGGCAACTTTTGCGTATGAATTGCAATCGACACTCCGCATAAACCTGACTTTGCTGTCTTTCGGAGCAGTTCTGGCGATATTATCAATTTTTAGATATAAAGGCAAATTTTTTAAAATTTATATGTTGCTGTTGGCAATTTTATGTGCCGGAATAGTAACGACAAGTTTCGCACGCACCACTTGGATTATTGAACTCGGGCTGATCGGAGCAATTCTGTTTATTTTAAACAGACGGCAAAAAATTGTCGCGCTTACAATTGCAGGTATTTCCGCACTTGCAATCGTAATCACTTTAGTCTCCATGTTGAGTAATTTCGATGTATATCTCGGCATGCTTAACAAGAAATTTCTTTCTACCGGCGACGGCAAAAAAGATCCGTCCGTCAGAGCGAGAATTGTAGAATATAGCTCAGTCTGGAAATCGATTGAGCAAAATCCGATCTCCGGCAACGGAATCGGAAAGAAATTTGCTCATAAAAATATCTTGGCGAACGGCAATCCGGTCATGCGAAAATCATTTATTCACAATAGTTTTCTGCAGTTATGGTACTGTCTGGGAATACCAACCGCAATTCCGATTGTATTATTCCTACTTTTTTACTACCTCAAAAGCATTATGCTGACGTTTTTCCACGGTCGCAAGCCCAATATCGCCTACTGCTTTTATCAATTTCTCGCGTTTTCCGGTCTAACCATTGCACTTTCGCACGCGATGGTCAGCCCGCAATTAGTAGCGAAGGAAACAATTATACTTATTGTGTTTAGCTGCTGGCTCTGCAATCTCGCGATGAAAAAAGAGACAACAATGCCGTTGCTTAAATCTTAGTTGATATTATATTTTATATTGACGTTTTAAGTCTCGGTCTGTTTCGCGCTCTTTTACTGCTTCGCGCTTGTCATATTTTCGTTTTGCCTTTGCCAGTCCGAGTTCAACCTTCACGAAAGCCCCTGAGAAATATAGAGATAGCGGGATTAGAGTTATTCCTTTTTCTGCTACTGCCGTACGTAGTTTCTTCAATTCGCGCTCGGTCAGCAGAAGTTTTCGCTCGCGTTTTGCATCGTGATTTTCCCGATTTCCAAAATCATACGGAGAAATATGCAGATTCAGTAGGTATAATTCGTTGCTGTCTTTATTCGGAAATGCCGCATAGGAATCCTGCAAATTCGCCTTTCCCGCACGAAGCGACTTCACCTCTGTCCCCTGCAATACTATCCCCGCCTCATATACATTTACAATTTCATAATCATGTCTGGCACGTCTGTTCTGGGCAATTAATTTTTCTGTTCTTTCAAATTGTGCGCTACTTCGCATTTTTATATTTCCTATACAATTTTTTTTAACATTATTCGACGTAATATTATCATATTTATTGTTTTTCTTAACAATTAAAAGGATAATTTATGTTGAAAATCACATATTTAAGCCATTCCGGCTTTATTTTAGACGACGGAGCTAATCAGGTTGTAATCGACCCATTCTTAAGCGGCAACCCCAAAGCACAAATTGACTACACGCAAATTCAAGCAAAATATGTTGTTGCAACACACGCTCACAACGATCATTTCGGCGACACTTTAGAAATAATCAGACAAAACAACGGAACAGTCATTACAGTCAATGAGTTTGCAAATTATTTAAATTCTATAGGTTGCAATTCTCACGCGATGGGAATCGGCGGAGCGCATATGTTTCCGTTTGGTCGCGTTAAATTGACGATTGCACACCACGGCTCCTCATGGACCAACGGCGAATATATGGGCAATCCGGTCGGGGCGGTCATCACAATGGGCGGCAAAACGATTTACCACGCCGGCGATACGGGACTTTTTCTCGATATGAAACTAATCGGCGAGCGCGACAAGATTGACGCATTCTTAACGCCGATCGGAGATAATTTTACGATGGATATTGACGATGCTGTTAAAGCTGCAGAATTTGTAAATGCCGAATATGTTATTCCGATGCACTACAACACCTATCCGCTGCTTAATCAAAATACGGACGATTTTGCGGAAAAAATTCGTGCAATCGGTAAGAAACCGATTGTTTTAGACGTTGGAGAAACATTCATTTTGAAATAATTTTCTTGGTAAGTGCTTCGGCATTTCTTTTCTTTTTTTCCTCACAAAAAAAAAGCCCCGAATTTCTTCGAGGCTTTTTTGTTTTTAAACCGGTTGGTCTAAATCAAATTATCTTCTTACGTGTAAGTTTGAAGTATAAGTTTGGTCGCCATCTGTGAGGACGATTGTGTAAGTACCGTTAGCCAAAGAAGTTACGTCGATGTCTAAGGTGTAGTTGCCACTAACGCCGCCGTTGAATAACGATTTAACCAACTTGCCGCTGATATCATAAAGATTGATATTGACATTGCGGTTGTCGCCTACATTGAAGCTGTAAGTTGCTACGCTAGATGCAGGATTTGGGGTTACGCCGAAGAAGTTGTCGAGAGATACTTCTACTTCGTTAGATAATGTTGAAGCTCCATCCAAATCAACTGTGCGTAATCTGTAAATGTATGAGTTACCATAATTTACGTCGCTATCTACGATTGGACCATAAGTCTTTACTGTGTTGCTCCGGCCTGCCGCATCGGTGCGGAAGATCGTGGAGAACATGTCTGTACCCGATGCTTTGCGTTCGATTTCGAAGTGGTCTGTGTTATATTCACTCAATGTTGACCAGCTGATTTCTACGCGTTTGTTGCGATCGATTGCATCAAAGTCAAGCAATTCTACAGGAACGATATCGCTAC